>JBLIKS010000235.1:0-4848 GCA_047635555.1 Candidatus Azotimanducaceae bacterium | reverse complement strand
ACGGCATTGCCGACAAGCTGAATGAGCGTTTTGCCGATCGGTTGGACCGGATCGAATTCTCCATCCCCGTCAACAACGCTGACGACGCCGACGCCTACCGGCAGATCCTCGCTCAGCTGCGGTAGTTGAGCTCCTATGTCGAGGAGCCGTCGGGTGGAGTGCTGGTGAGTACGGTCCAGACGCGGTCTGAGATCTGTCGCTTGAGTGCTCGGATGGCTGCGTGTTTGGTCTTGCCGCCGGCGGGTCGTTTCTCGAAGTAGCAGCGTCCTTCGGTGTCGGCGGACGCGGCCAGGGCTCGCTTCGAGCGGCGCTGTTCCGTTGAGCGACCGTACTGACCCCGACCCGAGTGGTGCGCACACATGCGTTGGGTCACCAGTTCCACGGGATCTCACGCTCCTATCAAGCGACGCCACTCGGGCCAGTCACTTGTGGGGAGACACTCACCTAGAAAGCCACCATTGGTAACTGTGCGGGGCATGACGCAGCGAGCAACCCCGACTGGTGTCTGCCAAGTAGAATTCAAACACGCATGTCATAACCTGCGACAACGGGGAGCGTCGGCTCGCTCCGACGTGGGAACGGGTTGTCAGATCAGTCCGACCGAGCGCAACTGTTCGGTCACGCGACGGTTGTGGGCGTCGTAGCGCTCGCGGGCCGCCGCTTCGTCGGCGTCGACTTCGGGGTCGAAGCCGATGGAGTCCATGAACGTGCCGAGGCCAATGACATCGCCGTTCGCCAGGATCCGCGAATGCTGCATGTTGGTCATTCGATGCTCGGCGAGGTACTCGAGGCTCGGTTGGCCATCGGTCTCGTGGAGCACGTACCCGATCGACCAGCCTCCGTCGAAGATCTGGCCCTTCGGCTCGACTGACTTCGGGAGTTCGATCTCCCAGTCTGCGAATGTCTCGCGAAACGTGGCGCGGATGGAGGCGAGTGGATCAGCCATTCAAGTTTCCTTCGATAGTCGTGGGGGTCATCAGCTCACCTGTTTGAGGTCGACAACTTTGATCGCTTTGCCCCGATGCTCGTCGTCGGAGATCTTCGTGACAGCGAAGGTAGCGCCGGGCATCAGCAGGATTTCCCTCTCGCCAGGCGCATCCGACAGCATCGCGATTTCCTTGCCGCTGGTGCACTTCATTCGCAGCAGGATTCCCAACTTGGGCGGTGCAGAATTGTTGCTGGCAAAGCCGCGCGATGTCGCCTCGTTGAGGCTCGTGCTGCTGAACGAAGTGAAGATCGCTTGGCCGTTGAGCGGGTACTGCTGGGCGAACTGCGCGGCGGTCAGGCCGACCCCCCGGAATGTGTCGCCCTTGTAGCTGGGCAGCTTCTTCATACCGGCCATCGCGATCTTGCCGTGGAGTTGTCCTTCGATCTTTGCCTCTGCGAGGTTTTGCGGGCTCACTTGTTTGTTGAGTTGTTGGGCGACGGCTTGGTTGTCCGCGTTGAGTCGCGGAAGCATCGCTTGCATCCAGCCGTCGTCGTCGGCCATCGCCGGGTTGATGTACTTGTAGTCGTCGGCGGTGTAGATGCCGAGGGACATTGCCTCGGCCAACGTGAGGCCGTACTCAGCGATCAGCTTGTTCGCCGCGAGATCCTGGTTGCCTAACAAATTGATTGCGTCCTTCCATCTCTCGGCTTTCTTGGCGATTCTTTTGCCGCCAGCGCTGAGATATTTCAGTCCGCCGCCGCCCTTGGCCGCGTCGACGTATGCGGCCTGTTCGTCCGCGTCGTCCTGGATACCTTTCGTGGCGATCGGGGTCTCGAGATTCACCTTGGCGAGCAGGTTGGTGATGCTCGTCGTCTTCGCATCCTTGCCATCGGCTCCGTGATCGGCGAGCCAGGTCGTGGCCAGATCCTTGAGAGTGTTGAGCACCTGGAGCTGCTCGCCCCAGCCCTGGGCCGCTTCGTACGCCGCGAGCGCCTTTTCGATCTTGGAGTAGGTGCTCTCTGATCCGAAGAAGCGCTTGACCTTGGCCTTCTTCGTCAGCGACCCGCCGAGATCGTTCGCCGTGAATGCGAGGCGCCGCCGGATGCGCTCCTCCGGATCGGTGCTGATGGATCGCGATACCAGGGTCGATCGCTGGACACGAGCGGCGCCGCCCTGCTGAATCGTGTGCGTGAGCTCGTGAGCTACGAGCTCTTGGCCTTGGGTCGTCCCGGGCTGATACGTGCCCTCGCTGAAGAAGATGTCGCTGCCTGTCGTGAACGCCTTGGCCTGGATGCGACCGTTCAGCTCGTTCGCCGCCGAGTCGGTATGGACGCGGATTCTGGAGAAGTCGGCTCCGAAGCCGTGTTCCATCGAGCGCCGGACCGAGGCGTCGAGCGGCGCCCCTCCGCCTCTGGCTCGTTGGATTCGCGTCGAAGTGTCGGCGTCGACGTCGCCGCCCTCAAGTCCGATCGTCCGAGGCGCAGCGACCCGCTGGACTCGGCGTTGGACACGTGTAGCAGGTACGGCCGGTAGGTCGGGGCCGGCGGGCAGCGTGGTCTGCATCGCCCGCATGACGGTCTTGGCCATCTCGTCGGCCTCGCGCTCGTAGCGATCATCGGCTGGCCCGACGGTCAGCTTTGCCTGGATCAGGGCCGTGGCGGGACCGCCCGTCGGACAGGTCAGAACCTCCGGGGTAGGAGCGGCCATCGCCGTAAGTCCATCTTGATCGACACTTCTTCGTACGTGCTTCTGCATCTTGAGTGAGAACCATAGCCTGGACGCCACGATCGGTGTGCGCCGAACGGGCCCTTGCCAACATCGATCGTGGTGGTCGCCGCGCCACACAATCCCGACCCTGAACCTCAACCCGCACGCACCGCCCACTGGAGTCTCACCCAGTGGAAGCGGCGGATTGCGCTGGCGTGCGTCACGTACCGGCGCGCTATGGCGGAGGTGAAGTGCCTGCTAGGAAGTACTGGCAAGCCGCCATTGGCAACCGGGCGGGGCATGCAACAGCGAGCCATCCCCACCGGTGACGGCCAAGCACAATTCAAAACACGAATGTCACAACGGGACTTGACGCCGGGTCGAGCACGCCCCGCTGGCCCGTGGCAAGCTCCGATCCATGTCGTTGTCCGGTCAGTCCGTCCTTCTCGCCGGTGCATCAGGTGGCCTCGGTTCCGCTCTCGCTGCTGAGCTCGAACGTCGTGGTGCGATCATCACCTCGGTGGCGCGCAATCAAGATCGGCTGGCGGCACTTGGTGGACACACTGTTGCGCTCGATCTTCGGACGCCTGACGCCTGTCAGCTTGCAGTCGCTGCTGCTGTCGACCATGCCGGCAAGCTCGACGTTGTTGTCAATGCGGTCGGGGTCGTGGCGTTCGGATCGGTCGCCGATCTTTCGTCCGACGCGATGGAAGAACTGTTCCTCACCAACACCTTCATCCCAATCATGCTCGCAACCGCCGCACTCCCGCATGTGGAGCAAGGTGGCGCCATCGTCAACATCTCGGGCGTGATCGCCGAGCAGAACCTGCCGGGAATGGCGGCCTACGGAGCATCGAAGGCGGCGGTGAAGGCGTTCGACGAAGCACTCGCGCGTGAAGCTCGGCGCTCGAAGATCCGTGTGATCGACGCCCGACCGCCACACACCGAAACAGGGTTGGCTGACCGGCCGATCGAAGGCACGTCGCCGAAAATGCCAGAGGGGCTGACGCCAGCGCACGTGGCGAGCGTCATCTGCGACGCACTCGAGAGCGGCGCGAAAGACTTGCCCAGCAGTGCCTTCTGAGCTCCCGACGGTGTGGGTCCTCGGCGACCAACTGAATCGTCAGGGTGCGCTTGCCAGCATGCAGCCGGGCGACTGCCGGGTTCTTATGGTCCAGAGTGAGCTGAAGCTCGGGTCCAAACGTTGGCACCGCCAACGGGCCCACCTCGTGATCAGCGCGATGCGCCACTTCGCTGCCGAACTGCGTGCCGACGGGTTCGAGGTCGACGAACGCACGGCGCCGACGCTTCCAGCTGGCCTCGCAGCACACCGCAACGCCTTCGATGTCGAGCGGGTCATTGCCATGGAACCAATGAGCTGGGACGGCAAGGCGATGCTCGAACGCCACGGCGTTGAGACGATTCGCAACGATCAGTTCTTCTGCCACTATGACGACTTCGCCGCTTGGCAAGCTCCTCGGAAGAGCTTCAAGATGGAAGACTTTTATCGCTGGCAGCGAACTGAGCATCACGTGCTGATGGACGGCGACCAGCCGCTCGGTGGCCAGTGGAACTTCGACCACGACAACCGCGAGAAGCCACCCAAAGACGGCCGAGCCTGGCCCGAGATCACTCGCTTCGAGCTCGACGACATCGACAAAGCAGTGCTCGCTGATCTGCCGAGCGATCTGTGGGGCAGCGACCCTGACGGCACCTGGCCGGTGACCCGTGCCCAGGCGCTGACCCGGCTTGACGAGTTCATTGAGACCGGCCTCGAACCGTTCGGCCCGCATGAAGATGCGATGCTCGCCAGCGAGTGGAAAATGGCTCACTCGGTGCTCTCGACGTGCATGAACATCGGCCTGCTGCATCCGGTAGAAGTCGTCGATGCCGCCGAGCGCGCGTGCCGGGAGCGCGACCTCCCGCTCAACTCGGTTGAGGGATTCGTTCGACAGGTGATTGGCTGGCGTGAGTACGTCTGGTGCGTTTATTGGCTCTGGATGCCCGACTATCGATCACGTAATGCCTTGGAGGCACATCGGCCGGTACCGCCCGTCTTTACCGGTGACGCCGACACCGACATGAAGTGTGTCGCGAGCACGATGCGGCATGTGCACGATCACGGTTACGCCCATCACATCGAGAGGCTGATGGTGCTCGGCAACCTGGCGTTGACGGCGGGCGTCGACCCGTGGGCGATGACCGACTGGATG
>JBLIKS010000234.1:0-4927 GCA_047635555.1 Candidatus Azotimanducaceae bacterium | reverse complement strand
CGGCGATCCGGTGCCGGTCAAGATGATGTCCATCAGCTGTGTGCGTCCTTTCGTTTGCGGGCTTCGATGAGGTGACCGGCGATCTCGGTGACCAGCGCGACGAAGATGCCGATGCCGACAACGACGTACACCATCGTGAAGATCTTGCCGGGGGTGGTAGTCGGGGCGAAGTCGCCATAGCCAACGGTGGTGAGGGTGATCACCGAAAAGTAGAGGCAGTCGATCCAGCGGAGGTCTTCGACGAAGCGATAGAAGACGGTGCCGGTGGCGATGACGACCGAGGCGACTCCCAACACGGCCTGGACCGCCGGGTCTGCCAAGAAGTTCCGAAGTCCTTTGATGAGGTAGCGCATGTTCAGTGTTCCATCCCGGCACGCCACTGGTGGTAGGCGGCCCACACGATCAGCATCGGCGGCACGACCACGATCGATGCGATCAGCGCAAACAGGATTGTGATGGCGGTGACGAGGCCGAACTGTTGGAACGGGACGAGGGGGCTGAACAGCAGCACAGCGAACGCAAGCGCGGTGGTGAGCGCAGATCCGATGAGCGCCGATCCCGTCGTCGCCAACGTGGTGGTCGTCGCATCGATCAGCGACAGCCCCCGGTCGAGCTCTTCGGTGAAGCGGTGGATGACGTGGATCGTATAGTCGACGCCGATGCCGATTGATAGCGCGGTGATCAGGGCTGTGACGACGTTGTAGGGGATGCCGAGGATCGTCATCGAGCCGAGCACCCACAGCAGAACCAGCAGGATGGGTGACACGGCGATGAAGCCAAGCATCGGTTTGAACTCGGTGACCCAGAAGAAGATCATCAACACGATGAGCGCGGCGAGGAGGGTGATCGCGATCGATGTTGTCTGCCCGTCGGTCATGGCGCTGGTGATCTCGAGTGCAGTGATATCACCCGATGTCGCAGTGATCTGCTCGCGGTCGCCGAACCAGAGGCCCTCGAGGTCGTCGACCATCTGCACCGTGAGGTCCTGGTCGCCGGTGAGTGCGCTGAACTGGATGAGGGTCAGGTCGTCGCCGTCGGGATTGTTGACCGCGACCTGCCCGAAGCCCACGGGGTCGATCTCCTCGAGCCGATCGAGGATCGCCTGCACGCCTGCCGGGTCGATGGTGAGGCCTTGGTCGATGCCCTCTGCCAGCACTGCGAGCTCGAGGTCGTAGTTGTCGCCGGGCTGTCCGCTGTCGGTGAACCAGTCGTTGAAGAGCGCTCCGAGTGACAGCGTGATGTCGCTCGCGGCGCCGGTTGGACGCGAAAGTTCATCGCTGAAGGACTCCGTGATCGTCAACAGGTTGCGCAGTGTTCGGTCGTCGGTGAGCTCGGCCTCGATCAGAGTGGTGGTGAGCTTGGTTTCGCCTCCGAGTGCTTCATCGATGGCTTCGATGTCTTCGATGGATGCGCCGCTCGACGGAAGGAAGTCGTTCGAGTTGAACTCGGTACTGATCTGGGCAGCGGCGACACCGAGACCGAGCGTGAACACCCCTGCGGCAGCGAGAACCATCATCGGCTTCGCTGCGACCAACCGGCCGATGCCTTCCACGAGCGTCCCTGCCCCGGGGATGGCGTCGGTCATCAGCTTCTGGTCACCGAGTTTGCCCTTGGCCTCCCGGCGGCGATCGAAGATGGCGCGTGCAGCGGGGATCAAGATCAACATGGTGAAGAGCCCGAAGAACACCCCGAATGCCGCAACGACACCGAAGTCGCCGTTGGCGGGAATCGACGAAGTCAAGTTCGTGAGGAAGCTGATGATCGTCGTACCGGCGGCGAGACCCAAGGGCAGCAGCACACCTTGCAGCGCGCCGCGGGTTGCGTCGGCGACCGCGAGCCCATCGGCACGAAGCTCGCGGTATTTGGCCACCGTCTGGATCGAATAGTCGACGACCAGGCCCACCAACATGATCGGCACCATCGATGTCAGCGAGTTGGGTGGGCCGATCAGGCCCACCCCATCGGGCCCGATCAGCCCCTGGAAGCCGAGCGTGCCGACAATGGTGATCGCCAGCCCGGTCAGCGACAGTGCCACATCTGATCCGCTCCGAAAGAAGACGAACAGCAACAGAGCAATCACCAGCAGGGAAACCGCCATGAGGGACAACATCGACGGCGAAGCCTCGGCCGAATCCAAGCTCCTGGTCGCATTCGACATGCTGCGGACCGAAAGCGGCCCCTCGACCGTCTCAACCACATCGGCGACAAGGAGTTCGACATTGCCGAGCGCGTCGGAATCACCGAGTGAACGCAGCTTCACCGACGAGATGACGAGCGGCTCGCCGTCGGCCTCTCCGCTCAGGTTCCCGAGCAGTGTCGCCAATTTGGGCTCGGCTGCCGCTGCGTCGATCTCTTGTTGCGTGACACCACTGAGGTCCTGCACGCCGAGCGACTGTTTGAACGCACCAGCCACCGACGCAACCGGGTTCGTGAGCGCCAAGCGTTCCTCCACTCCGGGTTCGGCAATCGCCGCAGCAACGACGTCATCGATCTGGCTCAGACCCTCCGGAGTGAGAAACTCGCCACGATGCAGAATCGTGATACCGCTGAGGCCAACAGAGTCCGAAAACGACTCGGACAGGATGTCCGAGGCGTCGGCGACAGCACTGTCCGCTGGCAAGAACACATCGTTGCCCGCCTGTGGTGCGCGCATGCCCATGCCGCTCAGCAACACAGCGGTCACCGCCGCAAGCACGGCGAGTGCCACGCCAGGCCGGCGCGTGACGAAGCTCGCAATCGAGTCAAACAGCTTGATCATCGGATTTCGGCCACTTCTTCTCTCATCTCTCGGATCGATGTGCCAGCTGGTCTCTCGTGGCACCGACGGGCGTCCCCTCGTGGGCGGCGAACTTGACCATAGCAAAGATTTTTCATACAGTGTGAAATTATGTCGACGCACGCCAGGAAGCAATCGACGAGTGACCGTTCGCTGCACTACCGGACTTGTCCGTTGTGCGAGGCGACCTGTGGGCTCGAAGTGACCGTCGAGGGCGACGCGTCGGACGGCAAAGTGGTGCGTATCCGGGGCGACCGCGACGACGTGTTCTCACACGGATTCATCTGCCCCAAGGGCTCGACCCTCAAGCAGCTCCACGAAGACCCCGACCGCCTGAGCTTGCCCATGGTGAAGCGCGACGGACGCCACGTGGAGGTGTCCTGGGACGAGGCGTTCGCGGAGATCGAGCGGCTGATGCTCCCGGTGATCGAGGAGCATGGCCGTGAGTCGGTGGCGATCTACCAGGGCAACCCGGCCGTGCACAATCACGCACTCACTATCTACGGGCGGGCGCTGATCTCGGCGCTGGGCACGAGGAACATCTACTCGGCGGGCACGGTCGACCAGATGCCGCGCCACGTCTCGTCGGGATTCCTGTACGGCGACCCTCTGGCCTTCCCCGTGCCCGACCTCGACCGGACCGACTACCTGCTCATGCTGGGCGCCAACCCCTTCGAGTCGAACGGCAGCCTCGCAACCGCTCCCGACTTCCCCGGCCGCCTGCAGGCCATCCAGAAGCGTGGCGGCCGGTTCGTAGTGGTCGACCCGCGCCGCACCAAAACCGCCAAGGCCGCCGACGAGCACCTCACGATTCGACCCGGCAGCGACGCCGCCTGGTTGGCGGCGCTGGCCCACGTCCTGTTCGACGAGGACCTGGTCGACACCGGCGCGGCGGGAGAACACCTCGACGGGGTCGACGACGTGCGTCGACTGGTCGCGCCGTTCACGCCCGAAGCGGTCGAGCACGCGACCTGGATCACTCCCGAGATCACTCGTCGCATCGCCCGCGAACTCGCGGCAGCACCCACCGCAGCGGTCTACGGGCGGATCGGCACCAACACGGTGCCGTTCGGAACCCTGGCCTCGTGGCTGACCGACGTGGTCACCATTCTCACCGGCAACCTCGACCAGCCGGGCGGCATGATGTGGGCCCACCCGGCACACCTTCCACCCCACAAGGTCGGACCGGGGCGAGGCTTCGTCACCGGTCGCCGCACGACGCGGGTCAGCGGTCGCCCCGAGACAAAGGGCGAGTTTCCTGTTGCCGCGCTGCCGGAGGAGATCGAGACTCCCGGCCCCGGCAAGATCCGTGTTCTCGTGACCGTGGCGGGCAATCCGGCTCGCTCGATCCCCGACAGTGACCGCACCGAAGCCGCCTTGGCCTCGCTCGATGTGATGGTTTCGGTCGATCCGTATCTCAACGAGACGACACGTCACGCCGATGTGATCCTGCCGCCTCCTTCGGCGCTGGCCCGGAGCCACTACGACCTGGCCTTTTACGGGCAGGCGGTCCGCAACATCGCAAACTACTCCCCACAACTGTTCGACCCCCAGGGGCCATGCGAAGAGGACATCATCGCCCGGCTGGCCCTGGTCGCCAGCGGTCAGGGCGCCCACGGCGACCCGCAGCTCATCCACGATCTCGTCCTTGACAGCGTGCTGCGGGCTGTGGTGAAACCTGGTCGCGAACTCGAAGGTCACGACGTGGCCGAGCTGCGCTCTCGGCTTGGCAACCGCAGCCCGGCCGACCGGGCACTCGAGGCGATGTTGCGTTCCGGATGGGCGGGCGACCACTTCGGTGCGCGTCCGGAGGGTCTGAGCATGGAACTCCTCGAAGCCCACCCCCACGGCATCGACCTCGGAGCACTCACCCCGCAACTGCCCGGTCTGCTGCGCACCATCTCGGGCCGGATCGAGCTGGCGGCGGCGCCTCTGGCAGATGACGTCGAGCGCCTACAGCGTTGGCTCGACGAGGTACCCGACGGCACCACACCCAGCAGCGCAGTGCTCGTCGGGCGCCGGCACGTGCAGTCCAACAACTCGTGGATGCACAACGTCAACGTTCTGGTGAAGGGCCGCGAGCGCTGCACGCTGCAGGTTCACCCTGCTGACGCCGCAGCATGGGGACTGACCGATCGCGGCCAAGCCCGA
>JBLIKS010000233.1:0-4992 GCA_047635555.1 Candidatus Azotimanducaceae bacterium | reverse complement strand
CAGCCATTGCGGCACCAACGGCAAGGGCAGCCAGGTTGGGGTCAACCCGGTTGATGTCGACGGTGCGGATATTCTCGACCGACACCCCATCGACCGCATCGATTTCCGCAGTCAGCAGTGGGACGAGACCTTCATCGGGCAGGGCGACGGTGAGTTCGTCGATGACGCGACCCGCTCCCTGTTCGAGGATTTCAATCGCCAGCACATCGCCACGTACCGCGCCGATTCTACTCGCGACCTGACCCAGGGCTCCGGGACGATCGGGCATCCAGACACGGACAACGACAACAGTGTTCACGATCAGAATTTATCGATCGAACTGACGCACTTCGTGACGACCAGGTTGCCGCTTCGTTTCGCGTCCCATCCCCCTCGAGACGGGTCGCTTAGGCCAGTTTTGGGAGACCGCGCTTGAGGTTGCGGATGGCCTGGTTGATGCGCATTTCGTTCTCGATGAGGGCGAACCTGGCGAATCCTTCGCCGCCAGGGCCGAAACCGACACCGGGCGATAGGGCCACATCAGCTTCCCTGACGACGTGCGAGCAGAACTCGACCGAGCCCATCTCGGAATAGGCCTCTGGAATCGGAGCCCACACGAACATCGTGCCACCCGGCTTGGGGACATCCCAGCCGATGCGCTGCAGGCCGTCGATCAGCGTGTCGCAGCGTGACTCGTACACCTCACGGACCTGATCGGGGAATTCAGGGGCCTCGTTGATTGTCACGGTGGCGGCGATTTGGACCGGCTGGAACATTCCGTAGTCGAGGTAACTCTTGAGCTTGACGAGTGCTTGGACGACGTCCTTGTTGCCGAGCAGGAAGGCACAGCGCCAACCTGACATCGAGAAGCTTTTCGTCATCGAGTACAGCTCGACGGCGCATTCCTTGGCGCCCTCAGCCTGCAGGATGCTCGGTGGCTCGTGGCCATCGAAGCCCATGTCGGCGTACGCGTTGTCGTGGACAACAATCATCTCTTTCTCGCGACAGAAATCGACAACACGCTGCATGAATGGCAGGTCGACCGTCGCTCCCGTCGGGTTGTGCGGGAACGACATCACGAGCACACGAGGCTTGGGCCAGCCGACATCCCATGCGGTCTGCAGGCTGTCCATGAAGTCGTCGGCGAAGTTATCGCGCTGGCTCGGGTTGGCCAGGAACTTCATCGGTACCTGGCGGAGGTCGGCGCCCGCAAACAGGGGGCCATACATGTGGATCGGATAGCTCGGGCTCGGCACGATCGCGGCGTCGCCACGGTCGAGCAGCACCCACATCAGATGGGTGAACCCCTCCTTGGAGCCAATCGTGTTGGTGATTTCCAGCTCGGGGTCGAGATCGACGTCCCATTTGTTCTTGTAGTAGCCCGCAATCGCTTCGCGCAGCTTCGGGAGGCCGCGGCTCAGGGAGTACCTGTGGTTGCGTGGATTCTGGGCCGCTTCGGCAAGCTTGGCGACTGCGATGTCGGGCGACGGGATGTCCGGGTTGCCGAAGCCGAGGTCGACGACGTCCGCACCTGCCTGCCGTGCCTCGATCTTCAGTCCATTGATGATGGAAAAGACGTATGGGGGCAGGTTTTCAATTCGGCGAAAGTCCACGCCGTCAACGTACTGACCACGGGAGCGAAACAGCGGTTTGGTTTCGGCCTCACTTCACTCACCTGGGCGCGCTTTCGAGTGCCCACGGCCGTTCAACACTCGAATTGAGGAATGGAAGTCCCGTGCCAGGAGCCGGACACAGTAAACAACGGCTTAGAGGCTCGGGAGTAGTGCAGCGCCGACGGCACCGGCCAGCGGGCCCCAGGTGGCGAACTCGACTCGCGGCATCGGTCGCAAATGGGGCTGGTAAAGCAGTTCGCCGTACCACTTGATGATTGGTTTCAAGTACAGATCGGAGCCAGCGGCGAGACCACCGCCGAGTACGAACATCTCCGGGTCAAAGGCATTGGTGAGGTTCGACAAGCCCAGAGCGACCCAACGGCCGAAGTCGTCGATGACCGCCATGGCCTCAGGGTCGCCCTCACGCGCTGCGGCCTGCACGTGCTCGCCGCGAACAGCCTGTGGATCGCCGCCAGCGTGGCGGACCACTTCGCGGAGCCTGCGGCCGGTTGCTGCCTCGCGGGCCAGCATTGCCAAACCGGAGCCTGAGGCATAGCGCTCCCAGCAGCCGCGTCGCCCGCACGGGCAACGCGGACCGTCGGGATGCACGACCATATGCCCAAACTCGCCCGCAAAGCCGTTCATGCCGCGTTGCAGTTGGCCGTTGGACACGAGGCCTCCACCGATGCCAGTCCCGAGGGTCACGAGGATCATGTTGGACGTGCCGGCAGCTGCGCCGAGTTGCCATTCAGCAACTGTGGCGCAGGTGGCATCGTTGTCGACAACAATGTCGCCCTCGAGCCGTTTGGCGAGCAAACCGCAGACGTCGAAGTCGGCCACGCCGTCGAGGTTCGGGGCTGCCCGCAGCACACCGGCTCCGGTGACGAGGCCGGGTACTCCGACGCCAAGACTGCCGTCGTAGCCAAGATCGTTGGCCAGGTCGACCAAGACGTCGATCAGCGGTTCGAGGCTATTCGGCCCACGCGGGGTGGGGCGCTTATCTTCGGCGATGACCCTGCCGGACTCATCGAGAGCGACGCCAAGCGCCTTGGTGCCCCCGACGTCAATACCGATGCGGCGAGCCGGCATGGAACCGGCCACTGTCACGCCTCGGCTCGGACCTTGAGTTCGCGAACCGTGTTGAGAATGCGCACCTCGGCGCGCCGCTTCACGAATCCAGGCAGCGGAACGACGAGATCAATCGCAAGGTCGTACTGCACCTCAGTGCCGTTGGCCGACGGAGAAAACTTGAAGGCACCGTCGATCGAGCGCTGGATGTCACCCCGTAACAACTTCCATCCGAGTTCGCCAGGGGCCTTCGTGTAGTCGTACTCCAGCGTGTAATGCGTGCTGCGACCAAGCGCTGACGCACGGAACTCGACTTCGGAGGGACGACCTTGATCATCGGTGGCGTGCACGGTGACATCTTTAATGTCGCGCGCCCACGTTGGATAGTTCTCGATATCGACAGCGATCTCCCAGACCCGCTCGGGCGTGGCCGCGATGGTGATGGTTTCGGTTGCTGTCTCAGCCATGTGCTTCATTCTGGTCGATAGAGATGGTCGAAGTATTGACATCTGCGTCGGAATCAACGCGTTCATGTTCAGTTCGTGTTCTTGCTGCAACCGCTTCGGGGTCCATCCTCTTCCCGAATTCGGCGTGATAGGCAGCCCACAGGCCATTCAAGCCGATCCCAAACATGGGCACGAGGAGGCCAACAGCGAGTGATGAGCCGGGCGAACCGTCGGGCCCATCGATGCGCCAGACAGCGGTACCAAAGGCTGCAGCAACCTGGAGGCCCAGCATCAGGAGCATTGTTCGGCGGACTTCTTTGGGCGTCCCGGCACCGAGCAGCATGTAGAGCTGGGTGACTGAAACTTCTTCGTCGCGGCTGCGCTGCACGGCATTCCAGAAGCCCCAGAGGAAGGCAAACACACCCACGGCAAAAAGTGCCATGGCAGTGCTGGCACCGACCCATTGGGCAGTCGTGGTGAAGACTGCTGCAGCAAACACTGAGGTCGCGACGAAGATCACCGTGCCAATGACATTGACGCGGACGATCAATTCGCCCTGCTGCTGGGACCCTCGTTCGGGGGTGCGGTCGACTTCGCCCATTGACACTTCCCCATTGTGCCAGCACCCTTGGACAGTTCCAGACCGCGACACCGTGATCGGCCGATAACAGCAGATCAATTGCCGCGATTGCGGGCTGCTCAGTCGTAGACGCCGAGCGTCTCGCCCAGGCGACGCGCGAGGACGTCGTACGAGAATTCTTCGAGCACACGTGCCCGCGACCGTGTGGCCATCGATGCTCGCAGGTTGTCGTCATCGAGCAGTTGCGTCATGGCATTGGCAACCTGTTGCACATTCTCTGGTTCGCTGATCACGAGGCCAGTCTCGCCGTGAGCGACCGCTTCGGCTGCGCCGCCAGAGTCACCGGCGATCTGTGGGACTCCGCAAGAAGCGGCTTCAAGAAACACGATCCCGAAGCCTTCCTGCTCGAGGCCACCCCAGCGGTTGCGGCAGAGCATGGTGAAGATGTCGCCGCAGCCGTACAGCGCGATCAGATCATCATTCGGGACACGGCCGAGAAACTTCACCGGTGCGTCGAGTTCTTCGGCGAGCCGCTTCAGTCGTTCTTCTTCTCGACCTCCCCCAGCGATTGCCAGCAGCAGGTTGGGGCGCTTGTGCTTCAGGCGCGCGACGGCTCGAATTGCTGTGTCGAAGCCTTTGCGCGGCACGAGGCGCGAGACACTCACGATCAGTTCGGCGTCGACGGGCAGGCCAAGCCGCTCGCGGGCGCCAGAGCGTTCGGAGTCGTTGAGCGGCACGAACTTGGCGGGATCGACGCCGCACGGAACAATCGTTGTGGGCAACTCTCGGCCAGCAGCGCGGTCGGCTTCGGCTGCCGGGTAGCCGCCGCCAGCGATCAAGTGGCGGGCACGCCGAAGTGTGTAGGCGAGTGCCTGTTTGGAGCCGGGCAGACGACCAGGAATCGTCACTTCGGCTCCGTGCAGCACCAAGTCGTACGGCACCTTCAACGATGGGCCGACAAGGCCGAGCGGGACTGCAGGATCGAGTACGACGAAGTCGGCACCGAAGTCGTCGACGAGGTTGTTGATCTGCTTGACCATCCAGGGGTGCGGCAGCAGGAACGGTTCGCGGGTGCGTTCGATGCGGTACGGCTCGCCCGCGTCGAATTCGGCGGTGCCTTCGTATGGGCTGGTCAACACGGCGAACTTGTCGCTCGGCAGGCGACGCCACCACTCCCAGAGCAGCGATTGGATACCACCGACCTTGGGTGGATAATCGTTGGTAACGAGGAGGTGCTTCATGGTGTATCCGACAGGGTGGCGGGCGGGGTGGCTGACGGGGTGGCGGGCAGGGCGGCTGACGGGAT
>JBLIKS010000232.1:0-4996 GCA_047635555.1 Candidatus Azotimanducaceae bacterium | reverse complement strand
GGGTGTCAAGCACACGTGTCGGTTCCACAGTCACCACTGTTGATTCAGTCGCACCCGGCAACGCCAACACCCGGCCCGGAGAAGCCACCGACGCAGTCACCACCCCAGCAGCAACAAGGGCACTCACAACAGCCAAGCCAGCCAACAGGCGACGCGAACGAGCAAAGTGTTGCAACATGACGAGACGGGTGCTTTCAGTTCAGAGGCCACACCGATATGCCGGCCTACTTGCAGTGACCGCAAACTACTCGCAGTGACCTGAACCGGTCAAGCAACCGGCAACGCCCGCATGCTTGACGATCGCCGCTGGGAGGTACGCGTCCACGCAAGCAATGCCCGCAGGTTGTTCAATTGGAATCCTATTCACACATCATGATCGCGCGATTGGCGTTCAACGACGCAAGGCTTGTGTCGGTCCTGCGGACCATGCAATGCCGAAACATCCAGTCTCGGCGACCCGGTTTTAAGAGCTATGAACTCTCCGGCGGCAATCCTCAACCCGCAGTCCGTTACACCACGGCTACCCGGCGTCGGCCATACTCGGCAACATGTCGAAGGCAACTACGTTTTTGCTTGCTAGCGCGGTCGCTTCTGGTGGGACAGTCGTAGCTGCCATTGAGATTGCAGCAATCTCAACTCAAGCTGGCGGTTCAAATGGCGGCGCTTACACCGCAGCGGTACTCAGTCTGGTTTCAGTATTCACGGCAATCAGCACACCCTTTGTGACGGGGTGGATACATCGATGGGGTTGCTCAGAACTTCTTCGCAAGTCGTTGTTTCTCCACACTGCCGTATTTGTCCCGATTGGTATCGCAGCTAGTTCAAGTAGTTCTGCCTACTTGCTCATCCTCGTAATGACGCCACTTTCTGGCGTGCTGATGGCTATTCGAATGACTTGCACCCCGTTATTTGCCCGAGTTGCGTTGACTCGAGATTCACCAGCGATGTGGTCCCGCCGCCAACTTTTTCGAGGTCCTGCAGGCGCTGCGGGAGCCATCATCGGTGGTTTCTTCGTGAGCGATTCGCTTCAAGGACTCGGCCTTATTCTCGGTGGCCTGACAACGCTGCCCCTCGCCGTTGTCGCTGCATCGACGCAGATCCCTACCAACACCGAGAGCCGCCGACGGAGAGAGTTTGCGCTGGGGCGGGATCTTCTGACGATGTGGCGCAACCCATCAACTCGTGTCGGTTTGGGCGTGGCAGCGGTGGGCGCAATCATCCTGGCCCCGCTCCACGCCATGATCGTGCCGGTAGTTTCACAGTTGGATCAGGTCGACTTATTGCAAGGTGCCGGGCTGATCCTTGCGGCTTTACAGATCGGGTCGATGTGCACGATCGCCGTGCTTCCCCAGATGCGAGCACACCCCTCGGTCACGAACAACCTGCTCGCGACAGCTGCGCTTGCGACGGCTGGCGCACTCCTTGTCTTGCTTGCGATGTCAGCGGCATGGCTCGTTGGACGCCCTGAACTTATTGCGTGGGTTCTGATCGCAGGATTGATCGGGCTAGCTCGTGGCGTTGTGAGCGCCGCGCAGCTTGGGGAGTTCATGGAGGACACAGCCGGACTGAGCGACGCAGACGGCATGGCACTTCTGAATTTCGTTCGCACGGCCCTGACACCCGTTGGGCTTTTGCTCTGGGGTTTCACGGTCGACGCCGTAGGCGCCGAGATTCTGCTTACGGCTGCCGGTCTTGTGACGGTTGGCGTGGCCAGTCTTCTTGCCCGACCTCGCCGCCAGGCTTGATAACCGCTTCGATATTTATTCAGCAGCTACGCCCTACCTGGAGTGCTGCGACAAGCGCACATCCGGGGTCGGCATGTGCGTTGAGAGCCCGGCTCACGGTTTCCCATCAGGAGACGAAGCCGTACAACTCGCCTTCGCTGCAGCGGGCTTTGCCTTTTAGTTCTTCCGCGCCACGGAACGTCAAGTCGGCGGGGATCGAGGGTGTGATCGAAGGATCGCGCCTGGCCGGCCCAATTCACGAGAGTCTGGGAGCCCAAAACCCCCGTCTAATGCGTTCGTTTGCCGGAGGCGACTTGTATCGAGTCGAGTACATGATCGACTTCGACTCGTTCGAGGCGTGCGGAGCGTTCACTGACGCAATGCTTGGCCATGAGTGGTTCGTACAGATGACTGCCAGTGTGGTGGCTGCATATCCAGAACTAAAAAAACTGCGGAACCCGCTTCGCTTACACCACGATGTAACGAGCGCAGTTGCCGCTGCCCAGCACTCGGCATGAACGAGGTAGCGTCTCAAGAGCCGCGTTCGCCTATTGCGTCGTGTCGCGGAGCTCGCCTCGAGTACCTATGAATCGGTTGTCTCTGTCGAGATCGCCTGAACCTCGGCACACATCACGAGGCTCGACTCGCTGTCCGGTCATCACAACTAGCTTCATCGTCAGATTTCTCGACGTTTGCTGGAGCGGTTGTCTTTGTTGTGCTGTTGGCCGCGTGCGACTCAGCCAGGACGACACCGAACCGGAATCGTCAGCGGATGAGGTGTCGCTCTTGTTTGTGCAAAACGCCGACGGCGCAAATCTCGACGGTGACTCGTTGACGATGGTTGAGGTGAATCCGACCATCGGCTGGTTCTCTCATCGTCCGGCACGGGAAGCGGGGCCGATGGCGACTGCGGCGGCAACGCCCGCATGCTTGACGGTCGCCGCTGGTCCAGCCGGGTGCTTGTCGATTCTTACGCCTCGTGCGAAACCCTGCTCAGCAGCATTTTCGCCTCGTAGCTGCCGAAGTTCTTGCCCGCGAAGTGAACAACTCGTGAGCCAAGAATCGCACCGGTTGGCGTCTACTGCAGCGCATTACTCAGCCACATTGAAGGCCATCGCACTTTTACCAGGACTTTTATTGGAGCCGGGTGTGAGGATCGAACTCACCACCTCATGATTACAAATCAAGTGCTCTACCAACTGAGCTAACCCGGCGTGGGGCATGACGATAGCGACGTCACTGGACTTTCGAACGTCGTCAGTCGACGCTGCCGGCCGACCGACGCGATCGAGCATCAGAACCAACACGGACGCGAAGCGATTAAGACGCGGAGCGACGACCCCGAGCAATCTCGTACGTCGAAAGTGCCGCAGCGGCCGAAACATTCAGCGAACTAATACGCCCCATCATCGGAATGGACACAATCGTGTCGCACCGCTCCCGGACGAGCTTCGACAGGCCGCCACCCTCAGCGCCGAGGACGAGGCAAATTGGTTCGTTAGCCAGCGCCGACAGTTCAAAGAGATCCCGGTCAGCGCTGTCGTCGAGACCGACGATCCAGATGCCGTGATCTTTCATGTTGGCGAGCGTCGCGGGAAGGCCAGGGATGAGTGCGATCGGGACGTGCTCGATCGCACCGGCCGACGCCTTCGCGACCGTCGGCGTCACGTGGACGGCACGATGCTTCGGAAGCAGCACGCCGGTGACACCAGCACCATCACAGTTGCGGATGATCGCGCCGAGGTTGCCCGGGTCGGTAACGCCATCGACGGCAACCAGGAACGGCTTGACCCCGTTTTTCGTGCGGAGGAGTTCGCCGAGGTCGGCCTCTTCGAGTTCAGCGGCAGTGGCGAGTACACCCTGTGGCGATTCACTGCGGGCCTCGCGATCGAGCTTGACACGAGCGATATAGGTGACCATGACGCGCTGGGCGCGAGCGATCTCGACGATGTCGGCCACGCCGGCATCACCTTCGAGATCGGCACTGATAAAGATGTCGTAGATCTTGCGCTTCTCAGCCATGAGTAGCTCGCGAACGGCCTGGCGCCCCTCGATCTGCTTGCCACCGAGCCCACGACCCGAGGTACGTGGATCGGCCTCACGGCCACCACCCTGCGGGCCACCGGTTCGACGCGGCGGCGGACCGCTGCGCTGGCCCGGCCGAGGCCCACTGCGCTGACCAGGTCGGCTGCCTGTGCGGCCACCCGCACTGGAACCTGCGCTCCCGCCAGGACTGCCGCCGGGCCGCCCCTGACGCTTACCTGTTCCACCGGAGGCACCACGGCCTCGACCCTGCTTGCTCATGATTCGTCCGTTTCCGACGTGTTCGTCATTCGTTGGATGAGCGCCGTGGCGAAACACACGACACCTTCACTGCGACCAATAGAACCAAGCTTTTCAGCCCGATTACCCTTCACGGTGACCGGTGCGCCGACCGCCGCACTCAGCACCTGTTGCATCTCGTCGCGACGCGGCGCAATCTTCGGCTGCTCACAGACGAGTGCCGTGTCGATGTTGCCGACTCCCCACCCATCCGCTGCAAGCAAACTGACCACGTGCTTCAGCATCGTGATCGAGTTGGCGCCACGCCACCGTTCGTCGGTGTCCGGGAAGTGCATCCCAATGTCACCGAGGCCCGCTGCACCGAGCAGCGCGTCGGCACAGGCATGCGCCACCGCATCGGCGTCAGAGTGACCCGCGAGCCCAGGGCTGTCGGGGAACACAACGCCACCGAGTACGAGGGTGCGGCTCGGATCGTCGGTGAACTGGTGAATATCGAAACCTTGCCCGACCCTGATATCGCCGAGCCTGGTCATCGTTCGCCCATCTCGCGTCGCACCCATTCCAGGTCGCCAGGCAGCGTGATCTTGCGATTGAAATGATCGCCTTCGACAACGACCACGGTCCCACCCGCCTGTTCGATCAGCGCAGCATCATCGGTGGCGTCGCCACCGCCAGCATGGGCAGCGCGCAGCACCGAAGCACGGAAGGCCTGCGGTGTCTGCACGGCCACCAGTGTGGACCGGTCGGGAGTGGCTACCACCGTGCCATCGGCCTCCACGACTTTGATCGTGTCGGCCACGGGAATACCGGGCACTGCTGCGTCAGCGCCGGCTGCGACCGCAGCAATCACACGCGCGTATACCGCAGGCGATGCAAGGGGGCGGGCTGCATCGTGCACGCAGACGATTGTTGCGTCGTCAGGCACGGCCGCAAGACCCGCCCGGACCGACGCCGAACGCGAATTCCCACCCGCGATTGCACCCTCGGCA
>JBLIKS010000231.1:0-5000 GCA_047635555.1 Candidatus Azotimanducaceae bacterium | reverse complement strand
GCCCTCGGTCCTCTCCGTTGCACCACCGTCGCTTCTCAATGCAGCCAACAGAGCGCTGGCGCGAGATCAGGTGTCTTTGGCAGCGAGCTTGGCGAGCCGTTTTGCCGTGCGCCCAA
Organism: Candidatus Azotimanducaceae bacterium; assembly: GCA_047635555.1. Lineage (GTDB taxonomy): Bacteria > Actinomycetota > Acidimicrobiia > Acidimicrobiales > Ilumatobacteraceae > Ilumatobacter_A. The sequence goes on along the minus strand of JBLIKS010000231.1, from coordinate 4,884 downwards.
TCGGCTCAATGTTGCGGTGATCGAGATCGCCGACTTCGGCGCCGTTCTCGAACAGCACGCGGTAGCGCTGCCAATTGAACCCGTTGGCGAGGATGACCTTGCCCTCGGTACCGACGGGAACGCCGTGAACTTCGACGGTCGTGCGGACCTTGTCGTTCATCTTGAGAAAAATCTGGCCGTCATGCGGCGAGGCGAGCTTATGCGGCTTCCAGAACTCCATCGTTCATATTCTGCCGCATGACGACCCATTTGACGCAAGTTTTCAGCTCGTGAGTTCGGTAACACGAGCTTCGAGCTTGTCGTCGAGGTCGCTCAGTTCGACGATGTTGCCGTCAGCGTCTGACATCGATTCCGTGTACACGAGACGTTCGCCATCGACGATCTCAACGAATTCACCGACGAACCACACGTCCGTCTCAGCAAAGGTCTCGTTCAGTCGGGCCGGGCGATTTCGAACAGATCGGTGGAGTTGCTGTATGCGTTGCCCACGTGTCGACCGATGGCTTTCAGGTCGAGCTGGTTGATGCGTGTCCCGTCGAGCAATTCTGCGTCGATGTGGAACTCAACGGCCTCACCGATGACCAGGGCACTGCCATGGTCGGCGTGGCCAATGTCGATGATCTGCGTGACGACACACTCAATGTTGGCTCGGCACTCCCCCACCATCGGCGGCCGAATCGATACCGACGGCGCTGCCGTCAGGCCGGCCTCGGCGAACTCGTCAACGTCGGCGTCGTGACTTGCCGCTGTGGCGTTCATTGCCTCGACAACCTCGGCAGTGACAATGTTAATCGTGAACTCTCCGACCTCACGTACGTTGGCGAGCGTGTCCTTGCGGCCGCCTCGGCCTGGCGAGAAGACGAACGTCGGCGGCATGCCAGAGACGCAATTGAAGAACGAATAGGGCGCGAGGTTCGGGACGCCGTCAGCCGAGATCGAACCGATCCAACCGATCGGCCGTGGAACGACGAGGCCGGTCGCCAACTTGTATGGATCGGCCCCGGTGAGGTCGGCGACGGTGAAGCGAGACTTTTGCATGCCGAGCAGTGTGGCAAGCCCAGGCGCAGCCCGCGCTGTCAACCAGCCAACAGGCCGCGTCGCATCGTCTTTGTTATCGCCCGAAGATGGGCTGACTTCAGGTTCGCCAAGATCTGCTGGAGATGGTCCTGATCATGGAACGGCTCGAGACCGACCGCATTGAAGTCACGATCGCCCAGCAATCCGGTCGCGAAATGCCGGGCCGTCGCCGGCGATGAGGTGGCCAATCACTTCACACACGCTCCGGTGCCCCGGTTCGGCCCGAATGGCGAGCGTCGAGCGCTGTCACCTCGTCCGTAGCTCCTTGCGAAGAATCTTGCCGGCCGCACTTTTGGGGATTGCCTCAATCACTTCGAGGACCTTGATTTGCTTGTAGCTGACCAAGTGCTCCGCAACGAGCGCCTGGATCTCTTCGAGCGTCACTGTTTCGCCTTCGACCGTCGTCACGAACGCCTTGGGCACCTCGCCTGCTTCGTCATCGGCGATGCCAATGACAGCCACGTCGGCCACCTTTGGATGGGTGATGATCAACGCTTCAAGCTCGGCCGGCGCGACCTGGAAGCCCTTGAACTTGATGAGCTCCTTCAGGCGATCGACAATCGTCATGTGCCCAAACTCGTCGATGATCGCGACGTCGCCGGTATGCAACCAACCGTCAGCATCGACGGTCGCAGCCGTGGCTTCAGGGTTGTTGAGGTAGCCCTTCATCACCTGCGGACCACGGACCCAGAGCTCGCCACGTTCGCCAACACCCTGGTCCTCGCCACCGACGGGGTCGACGATGCGGCTCTCGGTGTTGGATGCGGTAACGCCGCTCGTTCCAGGCCGGTAATCGCCTTCGACAGTGCAGTGACTGACCGGGCTGAGTTCGGTCATGCCGAAGCCTTGAACGACTTCGCAACCAAGACGGACGCCGGCTTCAGCGGCCAGTTCGGCGCCGAGCGGTGCCGCACCCGAGAAAATCTGACGGACCGACGACATGTCGTATTGGTCAACGATCGGATGCTTGGCGAGGCCGAGGATGATTGGCGGCACAGCGAAGAAGCGTGTGATCTTGAGGTCCTGGACTGCCTGTAGTGCTTCCACCATGTCGAAGCGAGGCATCGAGATGGTGGTGACGCCGTTGGCGATCAGACCGTTCATCAGGACCTGCATGCCGTAGATGTGGAAGAACGGCAAGGCCGCCAGAGCGACTTCATCGTCTTTGTAGAGGATGGCATGCTTGACCTGTTCGATGTTCGCCACGAGGTTCCGATGGGTGAGCATCACGCCCTTTGGCATACCGGTGGTGCCGGACGAGTACGGCAGGACGACGGTGTGCTCGGCGACATCGACGGCGACCTGTTCGATCGGATCGCCGAACACAGTCGCCAATGATGTTGTGCCTGCAGCGACGGCATCGCCGAAAGAATCCATCACGATGATCTCAGTGACGTCAGTGCCTTCGATTGCGGCCCTGGCAACCTCGAGAAACATCGGGACAACGAACAACATGCTTGCGCCGGCGTCTTGCAGTTGGTGGCGGACCTCTTCGGCACCGTAGGTCGGGTTGATCGTGGTCACGGCCGCGCCAGCAACAGCAACGCCGTGGAAAACAACGGCGTACTCGGGAACGTTCGGCGCCATCAGCCCGACAACCGTGCCGGCAGCAACGCCACGAGCAGCGAGTCCGCCTGCAAGCGAATGAATCGCCGTACTCAGCTCGGCAAACGTGTACGAGCTTGTCCCGGCGGCATCACGGATAGCAACGCGGTCGGGCATGTCGCCGACCTTGCGGAGCACGTGTGCAGTGATCGTGACGTCGGGGATTTCGACGTCCGGCAGTGGGCTGGTGTGGATGATCATCAGAGCGGAAAGATAGCCCGATGCACCAATTCACACCAGATCGTCGAACACGATCACTGCGCGGTTGCATTCGAGTAGCCGTGCGTTCAGCCGGTCGCCCACGGCAAGTCACACGCGGCACCAGTCGCCACCGGTTCGTGCACGATGGTGTTGCGGTGTGCACCGGCGGCCCACGACGGGAATACCGCTGAGTACAGGCCGCTTCCTCCGGCGATAAACACGACGATGTCGTCGGGCCGCCGGACGGCAGGGATCAAGTCGTCGTCAGCTCCCGCGGGGACAAAGCCTGTGTTCAGCGACCGAATGTGTCCGCGTGTATTGACAGCGAGCCGGTGCAGTTCGGTCTGAACGTCGGAACGGGTCATGCCCGCATCACCAAGGACTTGCGCGTGTTCGGGGTTGAGTGCCACAGCAACGGATCCGCCCGAGAAATTTGCGTTGTTCGACCCGGTGTTGGCGATCCCCGCGGCAAGGGCCCGGAGTAACCGGACTGGCGAGTCAGGGTCGTCGCTATCATTTTGGAACAGCACCGAGTGGGGCGCCTCAGCGCCAAGGATTGTCACGACCGACTCGCCGGCGTCATACCCGAGCGACTCGGACAGCGATCCCCACGGCGATAACCGTTCGGCCTCTGCGAGGCAGAAACTAAACTTGCCGGGTTGGCCGAGCAGCGCCATGTCGGACACACCCGGACGGGCGTCGCCGATGTTCATCATGCACAGCCGAACTGCTCGACCAATCGACGCGTTCGCGCGATGACCGGGCCCAAGCGCACCGAAACCGCCCGCGATTCCGCAGTGTTCAACGACCGGCCCATTGACGATCATCAGCGGTGCCGTGCAGTGCGTCGTTGATTGCATCTCACCGAGATCGAATTCGGGTTGAAGTATCGCTCTGATCGCAGCCACAACGACTGGCATGTGATCAGGGATGCAACCGGCCATCACCGCGTTCGTGGCGACCTTTTCGATCGTTGACGATCCCCCGCCGGGGCCCATGGCCCCCAGTTCAATGTCAGCGTCCAACCCTGATGCAAGCACGAGGCGGGCGACGCGGTCTGGTGTCGGGATGACGACTGGTAGCCCGTCGGTGCAACCAGAATCGTGGAGCAGTTCGAGTGCCTCTGCCTCGTTGGCCGAACTCAGTAACCCGGTCATCCGATTGCCGCCAGGAGGTTGTCAGGCGGTGCTGTGCCACGCAGGACTGCCACCACACGAGCAGCGATCGACTCCGCGACCTCCCCCATTGCGCCATGGCCGCTCCCGGCAACCGGGTGAGGCAAACGCAAACGCGGAATATCGGGCATGCCTGCAGAGGCTGCAACCGAATCGCCCTGCGGCCAAAACACTTCCGTCACGAGGGCCACTGCAGCGCCGCCCCGGCGAGCAACTTCGATTCCGTCACGCACGGTGCCGGATGTGCAGCTACCTCAATGCCCGTAGGCGGTCACGACTGCAGAGCAAGAGTCGGCGATCGTCGCGAGGTGTTCCTCACTGGCGAGGGCGCTCGCGTTGCCCTTGTCGAAGTGGATAAAATTGACGCCCGGTAACTCGTGGGCCAGCGATTTTTCGAGGTGCGCAAGAAACGCAACCGAATCTGGAAAGCCATTCGCAAAGAGGGCGACAGTTTCGCCGGCTGCCAATAGGGCCGTGTTTGAGTACGGCTCGACTGGTCGACTCGGCACACCACGTGGATCCAAGAACTGCATAGGGCAAGTCTCGCGCCCGGCCCACCAGCGCAACGACCTGACCCGACCGAACCTGCGACAACACCGCGATGCAAAATTGATGCCGGTGCCGGTGCCGGTGCCGGTGCCGGTGCCGGTGTTGGGGTTTGTGTTGGGGTGAAAACGTAAAAAACGCACCACCGGCAAAAATCCGGATGGTGCGTTTTTTGAGTAATCGGGCGACGTCCTACTCTCCCAGGGGATCTCTCCCCAAGTACCATCGGCGCTGACAGGCTTAACTTCCGTGTTCGGAATGGGAACGGGTGTGACCCTGT
>JBLIKS010000230.1:0-5026 GCA_047635555.1 Candidatus Azotimanducaceae bacterium | reverse complement strand
CCAACGCTGAGTAGCGCTCAGCGCCTCTGGTCAACGTCGGCACGTAGCCTCGGCGCATGAGCAATCGGGCACAACGCGCAGCAACCAAGGCCGTTCGTTCGGCGACGGAGTTTGTTGCTGGGCGAGTCGCCTCGAGCGATCGGATGATGAGCGTCGTCTACGACCTGATCAACGGGAGCAATTTCGCTGGCCTCGAAGCGCACGAGGAAATGCTGAACGACCGTGTTCGTGTCGAGGCGTATCACCGCGGCATTCAACGCAATGTGCAGCCGGGCGACGTCGTGCTCGACCTTGGCACCGGTACCGGTCTGCTTGCGTTCATGGCGAGCAAAGCAGGAGCGAAGAAGGTGTATGCCGTCGAGCATTCCGACTTCATCCAAGTCGCACGAGAGATCGCGACGCACAACGGATTCACCAATATCGAGTTCATCCGGGCGAACAGCCGTGAGTTCACTCCGCCCGAGCCGATCGACGTGGTGCTTCACGAGCAGATGGGTGACGAACTGTTCAACGAGAACATGTTGGAGAACCTGCTCGATCTTCGTGATCGCGTGTTGCGCCCCGGTGGCCGGATTTTGCCGGCGCGGTTCCGGCTGTTCGTCGAACCCATTTCGATGAACGAAGACATGCGGATTCGTCGGTTCTGGAACATCGATCTGCCGGACGGCATTGACCTCAGCGCAAGCGAGCATTCACCCGTCGCTGGTCGTTTCGACACCGGTCGCAACAACCAGTTTTGGCTTCGCCCGCACTCGGTTGCGTCGACGATCGGTGATCCGCAACCGATTCTTGAGTTCGACCTGAACAGCCTTGAATCCCTGGATTCGCTGCCCACCCGGCACATCGTCGAGCGCACGGCGTCGGCGGACGCGATCGTCGATGGCTGCTGCATCTGGTTCGAAGCGCACTTCGACGACGAAACGATGCTGTCGACGTCTCCGCTGGCTCCGGTCACCAGCTGGGGCAATCGCGTCTTCCGCCTCGACAAAGAGGTCGCTCAAGGCGAGACACTGCGCTTCGATGTGCGGCTCGGTCAGCTCGTGGAGCCATCGACCTGGGATGTCGGCACCCTCTGATCGCCCGCCTTGCGCTCAGGGCGTGCGACATGGCGATGACGTCAGCCGTTGACGGTGAGCGAGCCGGTCATCGACGGGTGGACGTTGCAGACGAAGTTGTACGTGCCGGCTACGTCGGGCGCTGTCAGGTTTCGAGCAGGAGCCCAAGTTGGCGCGAGCGGGCGACGACTCGACCGGTCTGATCCCAGAGCGTGCCACTCTCGATCATTCGGCCGCCGACCAGGTCGTCGCATTCGAAGCGCGCTTGGATCCAACCGTCGACCGGTCGTCGGCGGACATGCACGGTGAGCTCGATCGTCGGGACCCAGCCGACGCTGCCGAGTTTGGCGAACAGCGAAGGCGGGAAGGCGTCGGCGAAGAGCGGCAATGCCAGCACGCTGGGCGGAGTGCCATCGCTCAGCCGGACCCAGCCCTCGGTGGTTGCGCGATTCGACTTGCCCGCGATCGCAGCGTCGGCCGGGACGCGCACGTCGATGCGTGAGGCGATTGGCAACGCCACGCCCTGGAGGAGTTCGGCGCGGTTGACACATTCGTCGGGCGGTGGAATCGTGGGCGCAGCGATATCGATCCCCGCGCCAGGCTCGTCATCGTCGATGTCACCGAACACAGCGCTCACTGTCAAACGTTGCGTCTCGCCCAACGTGAGGGTGCCGTTCAGGACACTGACTGACCGACCGCGTCGGACAAGCGACGTGTCGATTTGGGCCGTGCCTCCACCCTGAATGGGTCGCAGAAAATGTGTGGTGATCGACAGCGGGTCGCAATGGCTGGACTCGTCGCGCAGTGCGCGCAAAACAGGGAGCATCGCGTAGCCACCGTTCGCAGTGTCACCGATGTCCCACGCCGTCGAAAGGTGAGCGCCATATCGGCCGTCACCGTGTGCCACGACGGCGGTTTCGATGTCGAAGGCGCTGCCAGACACGGTCAGTGCTCGACCGACTGCTTGATTCGATCGAGCGTCGACTGCATGCCGTTGGTCATTGCCTTCTGGCGGTTCAGAAGACGACCGTAGACCCACTTTTGCCAGCCGGCATAGGGCAGATAGCTGAACGACTCGGTGACGACCGTCGCGCCATCTTGTTCGGCAAACTCATACCGCCAGGTCGAGTAGCCCTCTGCAATGAACTCGAACGAGACGTTCGGTTCCGCATCGACGACCTTGGACGTCGTTGTCCAGCGCTTGAGGGTGATTGGGCCGAGGGCGGCAACGTTGTCGCCCTCGAACTCTGCGCCGACGGCCGGACCAGTGGCATTGCCAACCCATCGGCAGGCTGTGCACTCGGGGCTCCACTCGCCCATCCGCGTCACGTCGGTCACCGCTGTATAGACCTCGCTGATCGGCGCGATGATCGTCGTTGTCACGGATCCGGTCAGGGGCTTGGTCGTCGCGTCGGTCATCTGTTCAGTGTCGCGCGTCGGTGCAGCCAGCGCCCTGCATCCACTATCGCCGAGCCGGGCGAACGGGTCGGCCAGTAGCGTGCGGTAGTGGACTTGGTCGAGAAGCAGGAGACAACCGGTGGCATCTGGTCTCCCGCCTATCTGCCGGTCACGCTCGCGAACCTGACCATCGTCGCCATTGCCGCTTTCGATGGCCTTGCGCTGGTCGCTGCGCTGCCGTCGATCGCTGATGATCTCGGAGGCGTCGCCCTGCTCCCGTGGGTGATCACTGCCTACCTGGCGGCATCTGCGGTGGCGGGCATCATGGCTGGCCCGATCATCGATGCCGTCGGGGTGCGACGGACGTTTCGGGCCACCGGTGTGTGGTTCTTGTTTGCGAGCGCGGCTGCCGCGGCGGCTCCGAACATGGAGCTCCTCGTGGCGGCTCGCGCGCTGCAGGGCATCGGCGGCGGCTTGGTGATTTCGGTTGCGTTGACAGCGGTCGGTCTGGCCTATCCGCAACGATTACGCGCAAGAGCGTTCGCCGCGAACTCGATGGTCTGGGGGACGCTGGGTTTTGGTGGCCCGGTGATCACTGCTGGCCTACTCGCCGTTGCAGGGTGGCGAATGATCTTTGTCGTGCAACTGCCGATCACGGCTCTCGCCCTGGCAGCCGGGTGGCGGACATTGCCGAGCACCCGCGACAAGCCGCAACGGATCGTCATGGACGGCCGCGGCATCGCGTTGATCGTTGGCCTCGTCGCCGCGTCGTTGTTCGCTGTGGCGCAGGTCGGTGTTCGCTGGCCCTTGGCCGCTGTCGGTGCGGCACTGGCCATCGCATTCGGTCGTGCGTTCTGGACCAACTCTGGCCGCGCTGATGGGCCGCTCGTCGAGCGCACCCACATCACGCGGTTCCCCCTGAAGCGGATCCATCTAACATCAGGCTTGGTGCTCATTGCTGGCCTGGCTGCTGACAACTACCTCCCGCTCTACATGCAGACCACGCGCGGCCGGTCTGAATCGTTCGCCGCGTTCTCGGTGCTGTTCCTCACCGTCGGGTGGTCGTCAGCAGCGTTCCTCGTCAGTCGGCTGCTCGAACGCTGGCGCGAAGCCGACGCCATCTTGCTCGGATCACTTCTCATGATTCCGGCCGTCATTTGGGCCGGGGTTGGGGTTGCTCTGACGTGGCCGATCCCTGTCATCTTCGGCGCGTTCTATGTCATGGGCGCGGCAATTGGTTTTGTTTCCACGGCGGGGCTCACCTTGCTGCAGGCGAGCGCCGACGATGCCGAGATGGGGCGGGTCAATAGCGCCCATCAGTTCATCCGCACGCTCGGGATCACGTATGGCGTTGCCGTGGGTGGAGCGATTCTGCTGTTCGTTGTCGGCAACCAGATTGGCGACGTTGAGGTCGTGCGCGATGTGCTTGGCGGCGAGGACGTGGTTGCTTCGGGCCCCACACTCGATGCGATCCGAGACGGTCTCGTCTGGGTGCTCGGCTTCAGTGGCGTCGCTGGTCTTGGATGCCTCGCTGCCGCCGTGGTCCTCTGGCGTGCGACGCGACGGCTGGCGCTGCCCGCTGGCGCTGATGGTGCCGATTCACAATTGATCTGACCTATTGCGTTAGAGTGTTTGAGTGCGCCACGACAGTTCATTGGTGAGTTACGTGACCGAACTCAAGTCACTCCCGGATCAGATCGCTACAGCGATTCGCGAGTCGATTGTGTCGGGCGCGCTGGCAATCGACCAGCGGCTCCCGAACGAGGCCGAGCTGGCTGCGCAGTTCGGCGTGTCGCGCCCAACGGTGCGGGAGGCCCTGAAGCGGCTCGCGGCCAAGAACCTGATCCGGTCGCAGCGAGGGGTGTCAGGCGGCAACTTTGTGACGCTACCGAGCAGTGAACAAGTGCGATCGGATCTGTCGACCACCGCCACGCTCCTCGTGAGCCACGAGGTGTTTTCGCTCGCCGAGGTCGCCGAAAGCCGACGCCTGCTCGAAACTCTCTGCGCTCGACTCGCCGCCGAGCGTCGTACAACCGATCATCTCGCCGCCCTGGAAGAAGCGCTCAGTCGGCAGGCCCGCCCCGACCTCTCCGATGAGGAATTCTGCGACGCCGACGTTGCCTTCCATCGGGTGATCGTGCAGGCAGCCGGGAACCCGGTGCTCGACTACGTCATGGTGTTCGCCCTCGAGGCGTTGCACCCGTCTACGAACCTCGTGATCAACCGGTTCCGCCAGCGCTCAGACGTCTTGGCGCTGCAGCAGGTGCTGCTCAATGCGGTCGCGTCCGGCGACCCAGACGCAGCCGGGGCAGCCATTCATGCCCAAATGGATCACCTCGGTGGGATCTATAACGAGGCCCAGGAATGGGTCGAAGCTCGACGCGTCGAACGCGAGGATGGCCATGGCTGAACTGCAGACTGAACACCGCCTGCGCAGGATGCTTGCACCCGAATCGGTTGCGCTCGTGGGCGCGTCGACGGTGCCGAACGTGGCGGGTAACGACATGGTGCTCGAACTGGAGGTTTCGCGGTACCCGGGCCGGGTGTATCCGGTGAACCCGAAGTACGACGAG
>JBLIKS010000229.1:0-5036 GCA_047635555.1 Candidatus Azotimanducaceae bacterium | reverse complement strand
CTCCGTGACCCACTCCTCGAACCTGCCTATGTCCTGTGGGCTGATGGCACCAACGACGAGATGTGCTTCTCGTCCGTGGTCACTCGTCCCGTCTGACTCAGATCGGGGTTGACGACGGCTCGGTCGGCGTGAGCTCTTGGTAGGTGTCGATCTTGCGGAGCGACGGGAAGATCAATGCGAAGGACGCTGCAATCGCCACGGTGATCAGCCCGCCGCCGGCGATCGCCCACGGAAGGCCGAGTGCCCGTGCCGCTACGCCGCTTTCGAAGGCTCCAAGTTCGTTCGAAGCGCCGATGAATACACCCTCGACTGCGTTGACACGGCCGAGCTGGTGGTCGGGAGTGACCAGCGGGACGATTGCGCCACGGATGTTCATCGAGACCATGTCGGCGGCGGTGATCACGATGAGCGCAATGAAGGCAACCGCGTAGTTGCGGGTCAGGCCGAACACGACGGTGCCAGTACCGAAGATGCCGACGACCCAGAGCAACGTCGGCCCGACCCGGCGCACCACTGGCCGGAACGTCAGCACGACGGCCATACCGGCTGCGCCGATGCCGGGGGCAGCGCGCAACCAGCCGTAGGCGATATCGCCGACGCCGAGCCGTTCGGTCGCCACTGCTGGAATCAGCGCAACAGCGCCGCCGAACAACACCGCGAACAGATCGAGCGAAATGACGCTGAGGACGATCGGTGTGCGGCGGACAAAAGTGAGCCCTTCGACGGCGCTTGACCAAGTTGGCCGGTCAACGTTGCGCTGCGGCTCGCGGTTGAAGTGCAGTTTGACCAGCGGGAGGATCGCTACGAACTGCAGCGCGGCAGCAATGCCATACGCCCATGAGGCGCTGAGGCTGTAGAGGAATCCGCCCATGATTGGGCCCACGATGGTGGCAGCGGTGAATGTCCCCATCCAGAGCGGCATCACCTTGGGGAAGGCTGCGATGGGTGTGATGAACGGAGCCATGGAACGGCGTGCTGGCACCAGGATTGCGTCGGCGGTACCGAGCACTGCGGCGATCGCGAACAGTTGCCAGACCGCGGCTGATCCGCTGATACTGAAGACAACGAGAGCGAGTGTCGCGACGCCACGACCGAACAAGCCGATCGACGAGACCCGACGGCGGTCGAATCGGTCAGCGATGTACCCACTCACGAGGACAAGCAGGAGCGCCGGCAAGAACTGCGCGAGGCCGACGAACCCGATGTCGAGCACGTTGCCAGAAATGTCGAAGACCTGTTTAAACAGGACCGTCAGGAGCAGGTTCTGGCCGATGGCTGCGCTGGCGATCGAGAGCAGGTAGCGCCTAACGTTTTTGTCCTGCACCAGTTCGCGTGCCGTGCTGTTGGCCCCGAGTTCCATGCGCAACAGAGCGTAGTGCTGGTGTCATGCTGGTAGAGGTGGTGGCGGGGTGCTGGCGGGGTGCTGGGGTGTTGGTTGTGGGGTGACGCTGGCGGTCGCCATCAGTCGGTGATCGTGTCGGGTCCGGCCGGGATGTCGACGGCTGGCTCCTCCGGAAACCGCTCGATGAGGAGCTTGCCGATCTCGTAGTGGCGGACAAGAAAGGTGCGTTCGTCGAGCTTCTTACGACGCATCCAGCCCGTCACTTCGTCGTTCGATTTACTGGCATTGCACGACCGGCATGCGGGTGCGATGTTCGGGAGCGTGTAGCGGCCGCCGCGCGACAGTGCCTGAACGCAGTCTTTCTGCAGCGGCTGGTCGGTAGCGCCGCAGTAGGCGCACCCGCCCCATTCGCCTTTGAGCGCTGTCCACTGCTCGGCGGTGAGGTCGTGCTCGACCCGATCCATCCGGCGTTTGCGTTTGCGCTGCGCACGAGCACGCCGTGTCCGGCTGACTGCCATGTGCCCACGGTAGGCCGCTGACCGCTCTGCTACTCGATCAGGTGCGCACGTGGCCGGCGCAATGACCGGGTTGCAGAGGGCGACGGCCCCTGGCGACCCAACGCAAGCTGGGTCTCGAAGGATTCTTGTTGTCGGCCGCTCCGTCCCGTTCGACGAACGCAACCGGGATCGCCCGTGCAAGGCTCCGCCAGAACGCCATACGGAACACTTCGGCGTGATCCGCGTGCTCCCGCCGTGGCCAGAGTCAGCGTCGTGGGCGTTGTGTCCGGTCGCGTTCGATCTTGGCGGGCTTCGAAATGCAGCCACGGTTCGGAGTAAAACGAGCGAGAGCAAATGGCTCCCGATTCTCCCCCTACGCCTCGAGGCACCAAACCTCAGCGGAGTTCAAGGAACCGTGTCATTGGATGGTGGGCACCGGTCGGCGTCGTCCAGATTGGGGACCGTCGTCGTCAATGGAAAACCGACAACGTTCTCCATGTGGTGTAGACCGGGTGCATGACGCTTGTTCACCGTGTGCTCGATGCCGAACCTGTCGCCGACCTCGCTTCGTATCTTGAAGCTGGGGGTGGGCAGGCGCTCGCCGTCGCAGCGGCAGCCGATCCCGACGACCTGATCGGCATGATTGCCGACGCCGGATTGCGAGGGCGTGGTGGCGCTGGGTTCCCCACCGGAATCAAGTGGCGGACGGTGGCTGACAGCCGTGCCACAGTTGAGCCAACGGCGGTGGTCGTGAACGCGGCCGAGGGTGAGCCAGGCACGTTCAAGGACCGAGCGATCATCCGACGCAACCCGTATCGAGTGCTCGAAGGTGCGCTCATCGCAGCGCGGGCAATGGGTGCGCCCGAGGTCATCGTGGCCATCAAGGCATCGTTCCGACCCGAGATTCGACGGCTGCGCGCGGCGATCGAAGAGTTTGCGGCCGCGGGACTCCACGACATCGAGATGCGCATCGTCGAAGGCCCCAGCGACTATCTGTTCGGGGAGGAATCGGCGTTGCTCGAAGTCGTCGAAGGGCGATATCCGTTCCCGCGGGTGACTCCGCCCTACCGGCGCGGTCTCGACGATTCGAATGTGTCGTCGGGAAACTCGTCGGCGTGGGTTGATCTGGCCGGCGAAGGTGGAACACGTGAGGCGCCCGCGTTGATCGACAACGTCGAGACGATGGCGAACATCCCGGGGATTGTCCTCAACGGGCCGGATTGGTTCCGCGAGGTCGGCACGGCGGAGTCGCCCGGAACGATCGTCTGCACGATCACCGGCGACACGGAACGACACGCCGTCGGGGAGTTCCCGATGGGCACGCCGTTGTGGGACGTGATCGATGCGCTCGGTGGAGGACCCCGGCCAGGCCGGACACTCGTCGCGGCGATCTCGGGTACGGCTAATTCGGTGCTCGAAGCAGCACAGTTCGACACTCCGTTGTCCTATGAAGGACTCAAGAGCGTCGGGTCCGGTCTGGGCACCGGCGGCTTCATCGTGTTCGACGATCACACCGACCTGGTCGCGGTCGCACAGGGTGTTGCGCGGTTCTTGTCGGTCGAGTCGTGCGGACAGTGCGAGCCATGCAAGTCCGATGGCCTGGGCATCGCACAGCTGCTCGACACCGTGAGAACATCGACGGCGACGGCGGACACGCTCGCCCAGCTGGCGGGACGATTCGCGAGGGTTGACGACGGGGCGAGATGCGCCCTGGCGAGCCAACAGCGTGCCGCCGTGGCAAGCCTCATCGAGCTCGGTCGAGAGTCGGTGGACGATCACCTCACCGGCTCCGCCGAAGGCGCGAGCCGGTTTCTCATTGCGCCGATCGTCGACCTCGTTCACGGCCGTGCAGTTATCGACACCACCCAGATCGACAAGCTGCCCGATTGGTCCGACGGTGTGCAGGATTCCGGCAGCGTGCCGGCGGAACTCTACGGCGATGCGTCTATTGCGGTCCGGGTGCGGGCGACTCGGACCCATGGTGCCGAAACTGGCGTCGATGTCAGCACGGTCGACGAGGCCGAGGATGGCGGCCCGAGCGCCGCCGCTCGACGGTTCACGGATCCGGTCGTCGCCGCTCACGAGCGGCTGTTGAGCGGGCTGCGATCGCTACGCACCGCGACTACCGCGGACCGTGGCGCAACCGCCGAGTCGCTCCGGCACGAGTTGGGTCGCTACGTCAATCTTGTCGGAACGGTCGTGTACCCCGAACTCGATCGGGTCGCTGAGGGAGGAGCCGACGATCTGGTGTGGGTCGCTGAGCGAAACGCCGAGTCGGCGCTTGACATCTTGGAGCGTTTGCGATCGTCCGATGCTCTCGACTCCGATGCGGTCCGCACACTCACCAACGACCTCCACGAGCTCATCGACTCCGACGACACGATTGCCCTGCCCGTGCTGTGTCGTCGGCTTGACGATCACGATCTCGATCGATTGGCCGACGCCGTTCAGGAAGTTGTCGCCAACGCAGCAGAGTCAACAGCCTCGTCAAGCTTCGGGTCGGCACCCGGCTGACGATTCGATCCACAGCCTCCACAGCCTCCACAGCCTCCACAGCCTCCACAGCCTCCACCGCTCCGTCGAACATCTCAGAGCTGATCCAGCAACTCGACCATCCAGAGGAGCCCATGTCAAGAATCCCGATCACGTCTCGCCGCAGCGCGACCCGAGCAACCCGACGCATGATGATCAAGATTGCACCGGCAGCAGTCGGAGTGCTCCTGATCGCCTCCTGCGGAAGCAACACTGCAGAGATCTCGGCTTCAACCCAGATGACCAGCACGACGACACCGGCGACGCCAGAACCCGCCCCAACCATCATGGCGGAGCCGACCACCACGGCGGCACCCGCGACCACGACTGTTCCGGCAACGGCGCCATCCTTCGAGGACCGATTGGCATCATGGCCGTCGCCACCTGGCGCACCGGCCCCCGTCGATGACATCCCACGCTTCTTGCCGACGGCGTCGCTCGCCCCAGCCGGTGTTCCTGTGCGGGCAGATGCCGAAGGCGGCAGCTCCGCGCAAGCGACGTACACACAGGTGTTCGCTGATGCCGACCGGGACATCTTGTTGACCCTGCAATCACGGCCGGGGGGCATCGATGCGACCCCATCGGAGATCCGTCAGCCCGTCACAATCGACGGGTGGGACGACGCCTATGGCACTGATGGCAGCCTCCGGCTGGTGGCGTTGGAC
>JBLIKS010000228.1:0-5085 GCA_047635555.1 Candidatus Azotimanducaceae bacterium | reverse complement strand
GCCTCCCCATCTTTGAACAGCACCGAAACCTGCTCGGGGATGTACACCTCCATGTGCGTTCCGCCCGGAGTGCGGCGAGGGGCGACGCGCACGTCGCTGTTCATCTGCCTCCAGATGTCGGGCGTCACGACACCGCGCATCTCGGTACGTGGCGTCCCGAGCACGATCTTTTCGAACGCCCACACGGCACGGACAGTTGCGCCACCGAAGATGCCATCGATTGGTCCGGGGTCGAATTGCAGCGCAGCGAGTGCTGCTTGCATCGCACGCACTTCGTTGCCGGCCATGCCCTGGCCGAGATTCTGGGTGAGCTCGGGAACCGTTGTCGGCACGGTCGCTGCTGTGGCCGATTGGACGGGTTGGGCCGGTTCGACCGGTTGGGGCAGTAACTGCACCGAACCTGTTTCGCCGGTCGTGGCCAATGGCGGCGTGCTGTCACTCCCAGCGGATTGACCAGATGCAAACGACGCATATCCCACCGTTGTTGTGGCGGCGAGACCAGCAAACAGAAGGTGCCGACGCGTTAATTTCGGCTCAGAACGCTGTTCGTCGCCGAAGTGCGATCGGGCGCCAGGCCGAGGATTGTCCACACGCCATATACTACGATGTGTCGTATACGGCCCCGACTTCAGCTCATCGAGTTTTCATGAGGTTTATCTCTTGACCCTGTGGAGGTCGGGAACACGAACGTGGTGTCTGCGCCCATGCCGAGACCGAGACGCGCAGCGCAGCGCAGAGAGGTTGGCCGGTGAGCGGGCCCGATATGCCATCGACGGAAAGATCTGAAATTCCGTAGCCAGCGAAGAGTGCGTGTAATTTCGTCTGCTGACGCAGAATGTTCGACGACAGTGCTGCCTGGGTCGTCGCCTCCTCGCCTCCTCGCCGAGCGAGATGTAGATCGGCAATCACTGTTCTGCAGGTACCTCGTCGGCGGGTCGGGATCGGCTCGCGAGCGTGGCGGCGGCAAGCGCAGTGCTGATGGGTACCGATGCGACCAGCCCAATGGAGCCGACCAGCGCCCGCACGACTTCGACCGCAACAATCTCTCGAGTCGCGACCGACGACAACGACTGACCAGCTTCGCTGAACAACAACATCAGTGGCAGTGACGCCCCGGCGTACGCAAGGAAAAGCGTATTCACGGTCGACGAGATGTGGTCGCGTCCGATCCGTAACGCTCTGTTGTACAGCTCGGTGAAGTCGGCGTTGGGCTTGGCGTGTTTGAGTTCCCAGACCGCCGACACCTGGGTGACGGTGACGTCATCGAGGACGCCGAGGGAGCCGATCACGACGCCAGCAAGCAAGAGTCCCTGGGGGTTGATGTCGCTGCCCAAAGCGCTGAGGTAACCAACGGTTTCGTCGGCGAGGCCAGTGAATTTAGACGTCACGACGAACAGCCACGCAAGGACAGCCGTGAGTGCGAGACTTGCGATTGACGCCAACAGCGCGGCGGCGGTCGCAAGGTTGAACCCGTGCGCCAAGAAGAGCGCAACGAAGGCAATAAGTCCTGAGGCGACGAGCGCAACAGCGAGGGCGTTCGACCCTTCAAGCAGCGCTGGAAGGATGAACCCCACGATCACAACGAGGCTCACAGCGAGCCCGGCCAGCGCGCCAACGCCGCGCCAACGACCGAGCACGACGATTGCCGTGACGAACACAACGAGCAACAGCAACAGCGGCGTCGAGCGTTCGAAATCGTAGAAGTAGATCAGCGGTGAACCGCTGTCTTGGATCACGACGTCGACGAGAATCGAGTCGCCGCGCCGGATCGGACTGTCGAGCGACTGCTCGAAGGTCAATCGCTCGCTGGCGTAGGCGCCGGAGTTCGGGATGAGTTCAATCTGTCGGCACCCCAGTAAGGGGTCGTAGCTGCACGGTTCAACGGCTTGGGAAGTGACCCGCGCGCTGATCGGATCGCCGTCGAGGCCGAGGGGGTCAGCTCCGCTGTCGGAGCGGCCCGGCCACAGCACGATCACCCCGATGATGACGCCGACAGCGCACACCGCGACTGCAGCCCACATGCCGCGACGGATTCGGTCGTCGATATCGATGTCGAGGCGAGTTGCTCCGTGGTCGTGGCCCATAACTGCGTGCGAGAGCGACGGCGAGTTGGTTCAGCGCACCAGGTCGGTAGCGAACACGACGCTGTGATGTACTTGGTAGAGCGCAAGCGCGAGCGTTGTGGCGATGACCATGGCGGTTTGGACACGTGTGGCGATGTTGGAACGTTCGACCGGGTGCAGTAACGCGGTGGCGCGTGCGGCGACGCCGTGATCGGCGATGCCAAGGGCCGGGGCGGGGCTGGCGTGAGCGAGCGCAACCTTGGCAATGGTGCGAGCAGCGAGGCGCCGGTCGGCACCAGTTTGGTCGAGTGCTGCTTCGTCGGCCCAACGTTCGAGATAGAAGTCGAGGCGCGCCATGACAGAGGCGGCGAACGGGACGAACGCCGTGGTGACGAGCGCCAACAGCTTGAACCGATCGTGACGGTGTCGGGCGTGTGCTTGCTCGTGTGCCAGGACCACGTCGAACTCGTTGTCGTCGAGCGCATCTCGTAGACCGCCCGAGATCGCAATCGTGCCGGCCGGTCCGGGGAGCGTGTAGGCGTAAATCTCGTCGGTGTCGATGAATTCGACGGAGCGGATGCCGGTGCAGCGAAGTTGCTGATGATGTGCGAGGACGCGTGCGGCGCGGATCGTTCCGACAAACGCTGCGGCCAGTGAGGCGATGCCGACAAGGGCACCGACAGGCCGATACTCAGGGAGAAGGTGTCGGGACCAGTCGATGACTGGGTTGTGGAACCCAATGTGGGCAAGGCCACTGAGCCCGATCAGCCACAGTGTTGGGACCGCAGAAATCGCTACTGCAGCGAGGAGAAAAGCGCTGCAGCGCGCTGCTGCGGCCGGGCTGAGCCGGTCGAGGCGGCGGCTGCCAGCAAGCGCAACGCCGAGTGTGACGACGAGCGGGAGTGCAACGAAGTTGATCACGATGCGTCGTTCAAAATGGCAAAGAGTTGGGCAGCGTCGGCGGGGTCGAGAGCTTGAGCAAACCCGGCGAGTGCGGACTGGCGGTCTGATGCTGCATCAAGGATCGTGCGCAAACGTTGCGCGGTGAGGTCTGCTTCGCTGCTCGCGGCCTCGTACCGATAGGCGCGGCCGGACCGCTTCCGGGTTGCCAAACCTTTGTCGCAAAGTCGGCCGAGAATGGTCGCAATGCTGGTGTAAGCCAGGTCGGTGCTCATGTCTTCAATGACGTCACTGGGCGACGCTGGCTGGCCGATGTTCCACAGTGCTCGAAGAACATCTGTTTCAAGGGCGCCGTCGGCTCGTCGTGTCATGGTGCTGATGATGTTTCTGATGTGGCGGCCTGGTCGAGACCGCTGGTGGACGGTGTTGGTTCGGACGCCGTTTCCTTGATGTCAATCTTATCGATGTTGCGATGACGCAACCGGAACCCAAGGAACGCCACGGCGGTGAGTGCGACGATGACGAACGCGATGCGGGTGGCGCCGAAGGACTGGGTGAGTAACACGAATCGCGTTTGCAGATTGATGCCTGCCTCGACGATCGAGTCGCTCGACCGGTTGCCGTCGTAGACCGAGAGTTCGTAGCGCCCGTACCAGACTGCGTAACCGCCCGACAGCACCAGGAGCACGCCCGCGAGGCGCGGCGCGTACTTCGATGCGTTTCGCAGAGTTCCGACGAATGAGTCGTGGGCCAGTGCGGCGGACACGCTGAGCGCCAAGATAATTGTGCCCATCCCTGCGGCATAAACAATGTAGGTGGTGATGCCGTCGAAGAAGGATTGTTGCATCGCGAAGGTGGACACCGATAGGAACGGACCGAGCGTGCAGGACAACGACACCAGGGCGTAGGCGAATCCAAAGGTCGCCATGCCGACTGCGTCGCGGCGTTGGGCCGTGGCCCGGTTGTTGAACGGGAGGCGAGGTTTCCAGCCAGCGATGGAGGCAACTCCCATCGCCAACATCACGGCACCAACCGCAATCGTGACCCATGGCATCTGTTGGCGGAGAGCGCTTGACGCCGAGCTGAAGACGACACCGACGATGATGAACATCGCTGCGAATCCAACCGACACTGCCGCTGACACCCCGACGGCGCGTGCAATGCGCCAGTCGGTTCGGACGCGGGTGTCGTCACCGGCAACGAACGCTCCGATATAGGCGGGGAGTAGTGCAAATCCGCACGGATTAATGCTGGCGATCATGCCAGCGGTAAATGCGAGCGCAAGGGGGGCGTTGAACACGATTCACCTCCTCGGTGTGCAGTCCGACGTTTGAATATCTACAACATGTCGTAGTTTAGGGGGTGTGAAGCGACTCCTCCACGCAGCGAGCCCCGTCCAACCGATCGCTGCAGTAGTGACTGTGGCGCTTATCGTGTTTGCAGCCGCATGCGGCGGTGCCCCGGAGGCCATGGAGCCCGCATCGCCCGCATCGCCCGCATCGTCGGGCGTCGGTGCGGATCTGTACCAGTCCAATTGTGCGTCGTGTCATGGTGCCGATCTGCAGGGCACCGACAAGGGCCCGTCGCACCTGTCGATCGTCTACGAACCCAACCATCACGGCGACGATGCGTTCCGCTCGGCAATTCTTCAAGGTGCACAGCAGCATCACTGGAACTTTGGTGACATGGCCGCGATTACCGGCCTCGACAACGATGAGATCGACGACGTCATCGCGTACGTCCGTTCCGAACAGGAGCGGCAGGGTTTCGACCAGTGACCATCTTTCGACCTCAAGTTGTTCACCCTGTTCTGTCTGAACGCCCGCCCTACACGGACCCGCCACGCCCCAGCATCGCCCGTTGCATGGCTGCCGCAATCGGCGTACTCGTCGTGGCCGCTGGGCTTGTGCTGGTCCCCGCAACGGCAAGCGCCCACACCGGCTTTCAATCGTCTACCCCAGCCGATGGCGCAGCGATGGACGAGCCCGTCAGCCTCGTGACGGTCGTCTTCACCGGCGAGGCCAACCCGGTCGGGGACCAATTCGTCGCCTTGACACCTGACGGCGTCGTGCAAGCAGCCGCCAGTTTTGCAACTGTCGACGACAAGATCTTCTCGATCACA
>JBLIKS010000227.1:0-5095 GCA_047635555.1 Candidatus Azotimanducaceae bacterium | reverse complement strand
GATGTCATCGGGCACGGCGAGTGAGGCGATGACGCCGAGGAAGGTGCCGAGCACGATGCCGACCATTGCACCGAAGGACGACACGATAACTGCCTCCCACCGGACCGATCGTCGGAGTTGGCGCCGGTTCATACCAACCGCTCGAAGGAGCCCGATCTCACGGGTTCGTTCGAAGACACCGAGCGCAAGGGTGATGGCAATGCCCAACACGGCGATGATGATCGACATCATTAGCAAGATGGTGATCGTCAGCAACAGCTGGTTGATCTGGTCTTCCTGGCTCTTGCGGAATTCAGCGTTTGTTTGAATATCAGCCTGTGGGAATTCAGCGGTGGCGGCTGCAACCGCAGCGTCGCCCTCGGCTGCGGTGACGCCGTCAGCAAGCTTGGCAATGATGAAGAGATCGCGTGTTGGGGCATCGCTCACGGCATTGAGTGTGTCGAGGCTGATCAACCAGTTGCCGAACGTCGCGTTGCCGTACACGCCTGCGACAGTCAGAGTCCCCGCGCTGCCGCTCTGCCAGAGGACATCGATCGTGTCACCGACCTGCTTGTCGAGGTCGTTCGCCGGGTCAGTGTGGATCAGCACTTCGTTCAGACCGAGGCCAGCGATTGCTCCCTGCTGCAGGTCCGGGTCCACCAATTTGTCAAAAGCATCCGGATTGATGGCCCCGATGCTTATCGATTCACCATCGACTTGCGCACTGGCTTGGCGGATGGGCGTCACGGCGTCCAGCTCCGCGAGAGCATCAAGCCCCTCTGCCACTGTCGGCGACAGGCCAAAGAAGTTGGGGTCGGTGACGATGTAGTCGGCGGTGATCGCGTTGTCGAGAACGTCGGTGATCGTGGCCCGCAACGACGAAGCAAAGACGGCCGAAGCGCTCACCAGAGCAACACCAATCATGAGTGCTGAGGCACTCGATGACGTCCGCCTTGGGGCGCGGACGACGTTGTCGCGAGCCAGCACCCCAGGCACTTTGAAGAGCTTCGCAATTGGCCAGCCAATTGCACGCGTCACTGGCGGAGCAATCGTCGACGAGACGTTGGCGACGCCGAGGAAGAGGGTCAGTGCGCCGAGGCCGGCGACCGTTGCCCAGAGTGCAGCAGCGCCTGGCTGAACAAACAGCCCGATGATGAGCAGCAGGGTGCCGACGGCGGTGACGACAGCACCGATGATCAACTGCTGCTTTTTCAACGCGTCAAACCCCAATTCGGGACGCATTGCGGCAACCGGCGGGATGGTTGAGGCGCGCCGGGCCGGGACGAAGACCGAGAGCATCGTGACGCCGATACCGACCGCAGCTGCGGCGACGAATGTTCTCGGTTCGAGGATCGTCGATGTTTCGGGGAACCCTGCACCGGCCCGGTTGAACGCCCAGACAATGAAGCGCGACACTCCGATGCCACCAAGGATGCCGAGCCCAGTGGCGATCAGGCCGAGGACGAAGGCCTCAGCCACAATCATTCGGCGCACCTGTTTTGCCGATGCGCCGACGGCTCGGAGTAGCGCCAGCTCACGCAGGCGTTGCCCGATGGTGATCTGGAAGATGTTGTTGATGATGAAGGCGACAATGAATGTCGTGATGAAGGCAAAGATCAGCAGGCCTGTGCCGAAGACAGAAATGAATCCGTCGACGTCGCTCTGGCCCTCAGCGGAGAGAACCTCGCCGGTAACGACCTCGTTGCGAGCGGGGATCACGTTTTCGATGGCTGCCTGGACGACAGCGGCGTCTGCGCCGTCGGCGAGCCTGATGTCGATGGCGTCGACCTTGCCGCCAGAGCCAAACTTCTCGATGGCGGTCGGAATGTCGACGGCAACCACCGATGCTCCGAGGAAACCGTCAGAATCGGCTGCGCCAATCGTGCCGACCAACGTGGCTGAATGCGTGCCGGTGTCGGTGAGGTAGCCAACGGTGTCGCCAACCGAGTACCCGACGCGGTCCGCCGAAGCTTTGTCGACGACGACTTCACCCGCACCGCTCGGGGCTCGCCCGTCTTTCAGCGTGACGCCCTGCAGGCCCCCCTCGCCAATGTAGGAGAAACCGAGTGCTGGGCCGCCCGTGGTGGCGACGATGTCGCCGTCCTGATCGAGGAGCTGCGCGAAACGCGTGAGCGAGGGCTCGATGACCTCGATGCCGTCAATACCTCGCAGATCGTCAGCGATCGTTGCATCGATCGGATCCCGACTGCCGTCGCCATCGAAGGCTTCGGTGGCACGAACTTCAAGGTCGACCTCTGAGACAAGTTCGTCGAAGAGGCCGGTGAATGTGGCCCGGAGGCTGTCGGCGAGAACGAACGAACCGACGACGAATGACACTCCGGCGGTCATCATCAAAGCAATGGCGATGGTGCGTCCGAGGCGGGCGCGGATGCTCTTGCGCGCGAGCAGTGCGGTTGATGAGAAACTCATGTCAGCTTCCGTGCTGCTTCATCTGGTCGATGACCTGGTCAGCGGTCGGATTGTCGAGTTCGCCGACAATCTTGCCGTCGCCAACAAAAACGACACGGTCGGCGTACGACGCGGCACTCGGGTCATGAGTCACCATCACGATGGTCTGACCGAATTCGCGGACTGCGCGCCGCATGAAATCGAGGATTTCGGCACCGGTCTCGGAGTCGAGGTTGCCGGTCGGCTCGTCGGCGAAGATGATCTTTGGCTGCGAGGCGAGTGCGCGCGCGACCGCAACACGCTGCTGCTGGCCGCCGGACAACTCACTGGGTCGATGCTTCAAACGGCCCTCCAGCTTGACGGCAGTGACGACCTGGTCGATCCAGGCGGCGTCGCCGGTCTCGCCGCCCAGCATCATCGGGAGTTTGATGTTCTCCTCAGCGGTGAGCGTCGGAATCAGGTTGAAGGCCTGGAAAACGAAGCCGACGTCGGTGCGGCGAAGCTCGGTGAGCTCCTTGTCGCTCAGCTTCCCAAGGTACTTGTCGCCGATGTACGTGGCGCCGGATGTCAACGTGTCAAGCCCGGCCAAGCAGTGCAGTAGCGTCGACTTACCTGAGCCGGACGGGCCCATGATTGCTGTGAACTTCCCAGTCTCGAAGGCAACCGTGACGTCGTCGAGCGCCTTCACCTGGGAATCGCCGGTGCCATAGATTTTGCTGGCACTGACAGCACCAGCCGCAGCAGTTGGCGCGGTCGAAGCGGGGGCAGGACTCGGCATTGCAGCAGTCATGGCAAAGAGCGTGCCGAACATGGCCCCAGGAAGCATCCACCCTGTGGCGGTTCTCCGTCACCCTGCAGGTTGATCGTGCAGCCCTGTCACACTTTGGTCTGGTCGGAGTTTGACACTCTTGTCCACGGGTCGGCCGCTGCCGCGATCGCCGGTGGAGATGTCATTACAACCAGTCGAGGGGTCGGCCGATCGCAGCTGAGGTCTTGCGGATAACAGCCATACAAAGCACGACGCTCGTCATCCGTGCGAGCCGACTGATCCCCCGTGGGGTGGATTGCCGTACGCTCTGGGGCTGATGGCGTGTGTTTCTTGCTCACGGCCGCTTCCGGACGGCGCACGGTTCTGCCCGTTCTGTGGGCACGAGGTCGTTGGCGCCGCCACTGAAGAGCGCCGCGTGGTCACCGTGGTATTCGCTGACCTCGTCGGCTATACGGCGATGAGCGAGCATCTCGACCCTGAGCAGGTCAAGCGCTTCATCGATGGCGCGTTCGAGCTGCTTGTCGCTGACATCGTTGCGTTCGGCGGACGCGTCGACAAGATCCTCGGTGATGGCATTCTTGCGATCTTTGGTGCTCCGGTGGCTCACGAGGACGACCCCGATCGGGCTGTCCGTGCCGCGATGCAGATGCATTCGTCGCTTGAGCGATTATCGCGGAGCCAGTTGGATCGCGATGGCGAACTCCAGCTTCGCATTGGCGTGAACACTGGCGAGGTGTTGGTTGGTTCGGTTGCTGGCACCGCCGACTACACGGCGCTCGGTGATGTGGTCAACCTTGCGTCAAGGTTGCAGTCGCTCGCACCACCCGGTTCGGTGTACATCGGTGATGCCACGGCCGCGCTCCTCAGCGACGAGATCTTGCGCGAGCGACTGGCCGATGTCACCGTTCGTGGCCGTAAGCAGGTCGAGCAGGTGTGGAACGTGCTTGGCCGTCAGCGACGGCTGCCCCGGATTGGCACGCGCAGCGTGGTCCCGTTCGTCGGCCGACGACCGCAGCGTGAACTTCTCCAGTCGGTGATGGCAATGGTGGCTAACGGCCGCTCGGGTGTTGTTTCGGTGACCGGCGAGGCGGGCGCCGGTAAGACGCGACTGGTCAACGAACTCCTCGATGAGTTCCCCAGTCGGCGTGTCACGATTTTTGCCGGGGTCTGTGCGCCATACGGCGAAAACAACGTGTGGGCGCCGATTGCCACCGCGCTCTATCGACGGCTCGACCTCGACCCGTCGCTTCCCTCCGATCAGCTCCGCGCCCTCGCCCGGTCGAGAGCTGTGTCTCGATACGACTTCCGCGCTGACGACCCATCGCTCGATCGGTTCGTTGATGCTGCACTCCACATGCTTGGCCACTCGTCGGCATTCGATGACGTCAACCCGGGCGAAGCACGCGAAATGCTCTTCAGCCTGATCGTCGAGGGGCTCCGGCGGCGGTCGAGGTCCGGTCCCGTCGTTCTTTGGCTCGACGATTTGCAATGGGCTGACCCTCTCCTCATCGACCTGCTCCACCGCCTCGCGAGGGCGATGGTCGACCGGCCGTTCTTGATCGTCACTGCGCAGCGCGATGACGTCGACACCAACTGGCCGCCCGCATCTGACCACCCCGTCACCGTCCGGATGCCACTCGATCCGCTGTCGCGGACCGAAGCTGATGTTCTGATGTCGGCAGTCCTGGGCGAGGCCTCGAACGATGTACTCGCCGACAAGCTGTACGAACGCAGCGGCGGCAATCCGCTCTTCCTGACCGAGCTTGCTGGCCTCGCCAAGTCGACTCCAGACAGCACGGAGTTGCCGGGTTCGCTGCGCGCGCTCATCGCTGCACAACTTGATCGGCTGCCTCCTGGCCAACGTTCGATTCTCGACAATGCGTCGGTACTCGGCGCCGTAGGTCCCGTGGAATCGTTGCAGCAATTTGCCGTGGCGCT
>JBLIKS010000226.1:0-5107 GCA_047635555.1 Candidatus Azotimanducaceae bacterium | reverse complement strand
CGCCGTGCGCCAAGGAACTTCCCGACTTCGCAGCAGCGCACGCCGAGTTCGGCAACGAAGTGCGCTTCATCGGAGTCAATCCGCGTGACTCGATCGACAAGATGGAACGCTTCGCGGCGGAACGAGGCGTCAGCTACGAGCTGTACCGCGATGACTTCGCCGAGTTCACCGACGCGATCGGCGCCGTGAACTTCCCGATCACTCTGTTCGTTACGCCCGAGGGAAGAATCATCGAGCAGACTGGCGTCATCGACGCTGGCGACCTGCGTGCTGAAATCAATCAGTTGCTGGAGGCCTCCGCATGAGCCTGTCGTTCATCCGAGGCCTCGTCGCTGCTGTCAACCCGTGCGGGTTCATTCTGCTGCCCACGTATCTGATGTACTTCCTTGGGGTCTCCGGTGGTGCGCCAGGCACGCAGAAGGCGTCGCTCAGGCGAGCGCTCAAGGTGAGCGCCGCCGTCTCAACAGGCTTCCTGACCGTGTTCCTGATCATCGGGTTCCTGTCGGTGCCACTGCGCTCGACAATCTCGTCCAATTCCAAATATGTCACCGGTTTCATTGCTGTGGCGCTGATCGTCCTCGGTGCTGCGATGCTGTTCGGCTACAAGCCGCCGTTCATGACGCCGCAGATCGACTCGGGCAAGAAAGACCAGACCGTTACGTCAATGTTCGTCTACGGCGTGGCATACGCGGTCGCGTCGATCGGCTGCACGATCGGCCTGTTTCTCGCGACGGTCTTTAGCGCCCGCCCGGACGAGACGTTCATTGACAGTGTGGGCAATATGGTTGCCTACGGCGCCGGCATGGCGCTCCTGGTCAGTGCTTTGACGGTCGGCTTCGCATTCGCCAACACCAGCCTGCTCAAGTTCCTCCGCAACTCTATGCAGTACATCGACAGGGTCGCTGCGGCATTCGTGGTGCTGTCAGGCCTCTACCTCGCCTGGTACTTCTACTGGGTCGACCTCGACAACGGCGGCGACCCGATCACCGACTGGGCCTTCGCCCGTCAGGCGGATGCAACAGCGTTCCTGAACGACAACTGGAAAGTTGTTGGGATTGTCCTTGTGGCAACGGTGACTGCAGCTGTTGCCTACGTCACCTTCCGCAACGAAGATGAGCCGAAGATCGAAGCGCCCGCCGAGTCAGAATCCGTTTCCTGACCACCTGCGTTTCAGTTGGGGTCTGACCCCAACTGAAACCCCAACTGAAACCGGGGGAGCGTCGCTCCGTAGTGTCGAGCGTGCATGACTGAGACGTTCGACCCAACCACTGTTCCGATCAAGGCCGCGGCCACCGTGATGATGGTGCGCGACGGCGAGCCTGGGCTCGAAGTCTTCATGTTGCGTCGCACCGGTCAGGCAGCCTTCGGCGCTGGCATGTACGTGTTCCCCGGCGGCCGTGTCGATGACGCCGACCACGCCGATGAGATTGCACCGTTCTGCGATGGCCTTGATGATGCAGACGCGTCAGCGCAGCTCGGCATCGACCAGGGTGGCCTGGCGTTCTGGGTCGCGTCGATTCGCGAATGTTTCGAAGAAGCCGGTGTGCTGCTCGCTGAGCGTCGCGACGGTGAGCCGCTCGACCTTGGCGACGACGAACGTCATGCTGTGCACGACGGAAAAATGTCAATGGTCGAACTGTGCAAACGACACGATCTCGTGCTCGACCTGTCGACGACGCACTACGTCGATCACTGGATCACCCCGGTCGGCGAGAAGCGGCGCTTCGACACGCGCTTCTTCGTCACCGAAGCACCTGCCGGTCAGGAGGGTCTCCACGATGACAAGGAGACCACCGACAGCCTGTGGGTCAGCCCGCAGAAGGCACTCGACATGCAAGAGGCTGGCGAGTTGATGATGATGCCCCCCACGATGTACAACCTGCGTCGCCTGATGCAGTCGGCGACCGCTGCGGACGCTGTCGCCGCCGGCGAGGCGCTCACCGACATTGCCTGCATCCTGCCGAAGCTCCGCTCGATCGACGGTGGCAAGATTTCGATCGCCATGCCCGGCGACGCCGACTACGACACCCTCCAATAGATGCGTATGGGGTCAGGCCCCTTTCGCAACTCTGTGACCGGCGGCCGACTGCGCCTGAGCCAAACTGAGGAAGCTCTTCGAGGAATGCGCGAATGTCTGCCGTGATGCTGAGACCGTCGCGAACGACGCGTGTGCCGAGTGCGGAATCGAGTTCTACCGTGATCGAGGAGTTGGTCGCCCATGTCGCGAGAGCCGCTGGTCACCGTTCCACCAGTCTTCCAACCACTGTCGAACCGGGCGAATCGCATCAGAACGATTGCTGAGGGCAGGCCAAAGAGCGCAACGGCGGTGTCGTCGGTCTGGGTGAACAACAATCAATCTTGGGCTGAGGACGATGCTCGCAAACCGAGCGTCAGCGACCGACGTTTGAGCGAGGAGCGACCCAATCGCCCAGCTGTGCGGTGTACTTGCCGACAATTGCGAGCATCGTCTCGAAGCGTGGACCAGATGACGCCAAGTCGCCTTCAATGCCGGCTATTCGGAATCGCAATGTTGTTGTCACACTTTGGTCTGACCTCGGTGTGACAATCAGTGTCAGCCTTTGGACCGGGCGCTGACCTGTACGAAAGCCTCGTTGACGCCATCGGAGAGATGGGCAGTGCAGCCGGCCATGTCGATGTCGTTGGGCTTCGATGGGGGAGCGATGTCGGTGATGATTCGCTGAGCGATCGACCGGAACATGTCGGCGGCAGCGCCAGTCCCCGCGATCGCTACGGGGTTTCCAGCGTCGTTGCCGGCGGCAACCGTTGGCTCAAGCGGGATCTGACCGAGGAGCGGTTCGCCAATGGCCTCGGCCAGCGCAGCGCCACCGCCCGAACCGAACAGTGGGTACGACTCGCCGTGGTCGCAGGTAAAGGCACTCATGTTTTCGATCACGCCGAGGACCTTCAGAAAGCTGCGTCGGGCCATGTCGGCAGCGCGTTGAGCGACCTTTTGTGCAGCAAGTGCAGGTGTGGTGACAACGAGGAGCTCGGTGCTCGGCAACATTCGGGCGAGGCCCATTTGTACGTCGCCGGTGCCTGGGGGCATGTCGATCAGGAGGTAGTCGAGCTCACCCCAGCGCACGTCACGAAGGAACTGTTCGACCGCCTTGGTGAGCATGAGGCCGCGCCACATGAGTGCAGTTTCCTCGTCGACCATAAAGCCGGTCGACACGACCTTGAGCAGACCGTCGCCGACTCTCCGTTCGTTGGGAAAGATTTTCGGCACGCCGGGTTCGCCATCATCGCCCACAACGGGGTGCGCCTCGAGCCGGTCGCTGATGCCGAGCAACCGCGGAACCGAGAACCCCCAGATGTCAGCGTCGAGCACCCCGACCGTGAGTCCAGTCGCGGCAATCGCTGCAGCGAGGTTGACGGTGACGGACGACTTACCGACGCCACCCTTGCCGCTCGCGATGGCAAGCACCTTGCAGTTCGCCGGCACTTCGGTGGCCGCTGCATTTTCCCGAGCGTTCCAGCGGGCCTTGGTCATCACCTCGCTGCGTTCTTCGGAGTTCATCTCGCCCCAGGTGATCTTCACCTTCGAGACTCCAGGGTGCAGTTCGACCCGATCTTTGACTTCCTTTTGGATCTCGGCACGCATCGGGCAACCGGAGATCGTCAGCTTGATCTCAACATTCACGACCCCGTCGGAATGGACGACAATCGAGGGGACCATTCCAAGCGACACGATGTCGGCACCGAGTTCCGGGTCGATGACCGAGCGGAGTACTTCCTCCACCTCATCGCGTCCAGGTGGTGGAGCCGTTGTGGGCTGTGCTGTGGCCATGTGAATATTTTACCGGCCGCGACCGTGTAATCTCGTCATGTGGCTACGTCGCAACTCGATCTGCTCAAGACCTTGGGCGACAACACGCGCTACGCCATCTATCTTGAGCTGGCCCGAGCGTCCGTGCCCAAGACCACCGCCGAGATCTCCGAGACGCTGTCGCTTCATCCAAATACGGTCCGGCCGCATCTCGAACGGATGCGCGAGGTTGGCTTGCTTTTGGTCGAAGTCGGCGGGCGTGGCGAACTAGGTCGTCCACAGCATCGCTATTCGGTGGCCCCCGATGCCCCGTCGCTGGGGCTTGAACCTCCCGCGATGCCGGTACTCGCCCGCATGGTGCTGTCGATGGCCAAGCGGCTGCAGGCGACGCCAGGCGACGCTGAGGCGATTGGGTACGACGAAGGTCGCAACCGGGCAGGGGGCTACCGGGCTGCACGGTCGACACTCGAAGCATTGGTCGCCGATCTCGATCGTCTCGGATTCGACCCGGTGGTCAGCGACGACCCGCGAGTAGATCCAGCCTCCGATGATGACCTCGCAGCGGTGGTGTCATTCGCCAACTGTCCGTTTGCTGACCTCGCTCAGCAACATCCTGACCTCGTCTGCAGCCTGCATCGCGGTCTTGTCATCGGGTTCGTGGCCGACATGGGTGACACTCAGATCGGCGAATTTCGTGATATCACGAGCCGCACACCTTGCCGGGTCACGGTTTCCAGCAGATAATCTAACTGCACACTGAGAGAGCTCCTGAGGAGGACTGTCACATGATCACACTTACCGACACCGCAACCAGCAAGGTCGGCCAGCTGCTTCAAGCAGAAGGCGCCGAAGATCTTGCACTCCGCGTTGCTGTCCGCCCCGGCGGCTGCAGCGGATTCTCGTACGAAATGTTCTTCGACGGCGACATCGCTGCCGACGACAACGTCACCAACTTCGGTGACGATGGCAAGGTCCGTGTCGTTGTCGACCCGGCCTCGGCACAGCTCCTCGAAGGTGCAACACTCGACTACAAAGATGGGCTCGAGCAGAGCGGCTTCGCCGTCACGAACCCCAACGCAACCCGCTCCTGCGGCTGCGGCCAATCGTTCTCCTGAGCGGCGCCAGATCTCCCGATGCCTGCGTTGCGAGAGCTCCTCGTTGACGGAAGTCAAGGTTGTCGCCTCGCGCCTTGGCCTCGAAAGATCTGATCACCGCTCACTACAACGAAGAACTGATGAAGAATCTGCTTGAGACGCCCGCGGTCTGACCGCGGGCGTCTTGCGTTTTCTTCTTCCCCCTTCTCGAACTGAGCGGAGATCA
>JBLIKS010000225.1:0-5111 GCA_047635555.1 Candidatus Azotimanducaceae bacterium | reverse complement strand
TGTATCTGCCTCAGTTTCATCCCGACCCATTGAATGACCAGGCGTGGGGGCCTGGCTTCACCGAGTGGCACAACGTAGCGAGGGCGCGCCCACGACGGCGGGAGCATCGCCAGCCGCGGTTGCCGGGTGAGCTGGGCTTCTACGACCTTCGGCTCCCCGAAACCCGCGAACGTCAGGCGGAGCTCGCGCACCGCGCTGGGATCGACGGGTTCGCGTATTATCACTACTGGTTTGGTGATGGAAAGCGAGCCCTGCAGCGCCCGTTCGACGAAGTGCTCCAATCGGGCCGACCGGATCTGCCGTTCTGTCTGGTGTGGGCGAACCACGATTGGACGACACGGACGTGGTCGGCAGCTGGGCGTCGTCCGACCCGGGCCAACATCGTGTCCCAGACGTATTCGACCGAGGACGTTGATCGGCACATTGAGATGTTGCTCCCGGCGCTACAAGACGAACGGGCAATCCATCTCGAAGGGCATCCCGTCTTTGCTGTCTTTGACGCCGCGGCTCTTCCCCGATCACTTCGATTCCCGGAACGGCTGCGAGAGGCAGCGGCGAAAGCCGGGCTGTCTGGTGTACACCTCGTTTCGATGAGTGACGACGATCCGGAACCGCTCGGATTCGACGCGGGCGTTCGTTCCTCGAAGCTACTCTTCAAGTCGGGTCGCTCGGAACGACTCCGTTCGCCCGGCTATTTAGCTCGTCGGCTGACCGGGCGCTGTCTCACGGTTGATTATGCAGACATCACCGGCGAAATTTTGAATATGCCAGCATCGTCCTGGCGGTCGCACGAAACCATCGTGACTGGGTGGGATGACACCCCGCGTCGTGGACCTCGGCGAGCTGTCGTCGTGACGGGCTACTCAGCGGCAGCGCTCGGCGACCAGGCAAGGGCGGCGGTTCGACGGCTGACAGAGAAAGATCAAGATCAGCTGCTCTTCGTCAAGAGTTGGAACGAATGGGGCGAAGGTAACTATCTCGAACCCGACGCCGATGACGGCACGGCGGCCATCGAGGCACTCGGGAGCGTCCTCGGCCAGCGCGACAGTTGACGGTTACTTGCGTCGAACGAGCGCTGCGGCAGCCTGCAAACGGGAGGCCTCGCAGATACCCCCGTCTGCCAGTGGACGAAGGGCCGCAACTGGGTCGGCAACGAGTTCTTCGTAGCGGATCGAAAAGATCGCCGATACCGGGACCGTGGCACGTAGCCGAGCGATTGATTCCAGGTACTCCTCATGCAGTTCGGAGCACCGAGCACTGTCGAGCGTGCGCCATGAGAACCACAGTCCGTCATCGTGCTTCTGGTGGGTTCGTTTCGTCAAGCTCGCGACGACGTCAGCCTCATCTCGTTGCACGACGACCCAGACGGCGTTGGGGAAGCGTCGATGCCACACCGGCCACGTCAGCGATGTTCGCGGATCTTTCCACCCGAACCTCTGACCGGTTTCTGCGTGGCCCTTCCAATACGGCTGGGCGCTCCGTGATGTGAGCCAATTGTCAGTGGCGTGAGCCAGAGTGTCGATGACCTGGCTGTCGCCGTCGGTGGCCTCGTCGGCAAGAAAGTCAACAATCGCCCGGGGCTGGTCCCAGGTCGCGCCCACCATCGACATCAGCACCTCGTTGCTTAGCATGAAGAACTTCGATTCGTGGTTCTCTTCGCTGACGTCACCGCCCATGTGGATCCCAGCACCATCGAGGACTCGCGACATCAATGATGTGCCGGATCGGTGCATCCCGATCAGAATCACCGGTGACCGGCTATCTGACGGCGAAGGGAGTGCAGGCCCTGCGGCCAGCGCGTCGCGAAGCCGGGCCTTCATGGACCGCCGGCGGAAGGCGAGAAACGGGTCTGAGGGAAACATGCTGCTCATGAGTCGAGGGTTCAGTTTTGGGAGGCTGGAACGAGGTCTCGAAGGTGCTTGAGGACGTTGTCGGAGCACCACGCCGGAACTGGCGGGTTCGGATCGCCGGCAGCAAGCCCGTCGACCAGTGCGCAAGCCGCAAGTCGCCGTTCGATGAGATGTTCGATGCTGCGCTGTTCGTTTGCTCGTTCTTGGTTCGGGAGCCGCTCGCGGATTTTTTCCACGAGGAGGCGCGGCGAGCGAAGCAGGGCGGGAAGGCGACGAAGTCGTCGGAATCGAATTGGCGGTTCTGGCCGCTGACCGCTGAGCGCCCCGATGTGTACGAAGTGCTCGATGTCGACGTACGGGACGGTGAGACCATCGTGCTGGCCGATGATGCTCACAACCTTGCTGGTGTCGTAGCGATTGAAGACAGCGGATTGCCGTTGGAGCTCTTGTTGAGCCGATCGAGGAATCTCGTGCCAGCTGTACTTCAGAAGGCTGAGATGCCATTCAGCAAGAACGGCTCGAAGGCGATGGGCGTCATAGGCCGCTGCGTAGGTACACGCAACAGTCGTGCCGGACTCTGTCACGAGGTGACGTCCAGACAGCACGTCGAAGCCTGAGGGTGCGACCCGGTCCTCGATGGTCTGCCAGATGGGGAGCCCGGAACAGCGTCCGAACTCTCCGGCTGTAGGACGGAGCTGCTCGAGGTCGACTGGGCCTGACGCAAAGATGTCTGTGTCGGCGAAGGCGAAAACGGGTTCATCATTGGGCAGCCGGGTGAGGAGCTGATCCAAGACAGTGCCGTGGCCGAGCATCACGTCACTTTCAAGGTCGACGAAGTCGATCCGATCGGGATCGATTTCGGCCCGACGTCGGAGCACCGCAGTTTCGTCGGCGTCGCATCCGTTCCCTACAAGGACGAACCGGGCGTTCGTGCAATTGATGAGCGTCTCGGCGAACGGCAACAGCGTATTGACTGTTCCCGGGACGTAGATGACGTGGACGAGAAGTGGCCGCACAGCGCAACACTCTAGGCATCGGATCGACCGCGAACTGTGCGTAGCGCGAGCCAATTCCAAGCGCGAGTGCAGAACAGGTCAAGGTCGCTACGAGGGGGTCGCTTTGTGTACGCATCGTCGACCGTGAGCGCTCGTTCAACAGTGCCGCCGGAACGAACGGTGTCGGCAATTTCGCAGATGATCTCGGCCGACCGTTCGTGGCGGGCATCGAGTCGGGGCACGGTGTGAGGAATCACGATCGTGTTCGGCGCTGTCCAAAGCCGACTCCATGGCGGCAGCGGCTCGGGTTCGCCAACAGCCAGGCCGGCACCGGCGAGTCGTTTGTCTCGAAGGGCTTGAACCAGTGACCGTTGATCGATCATTCCGCCGCGGGCCACGTTGACAACGATGCCGTCCGGGCCAAGTGCGTCCAGCGCTGACCGGTCGACGAGGTGATGTGTCGCGTCGTTGAGTCCTGCCGCGAGGATCAAGACATCGGCGTTGGCAAGCTCAGCGAGCAATGTCGCTCGCGTTGGAGACGCGAGAACACGTTCGAACGGCGTTGGGTCATTTCGTTCCCGGCGGGCGATCCCTGTCACCGTGAGGCCCATGGTGGCCAGGCGCCGAGCGATTTCGGTGCCGACCGAACCGCAGCCAATCACCACCACGTGGCGCCCGTGGAGGGCTCGAAGGTTTGCGAGTGGGTTTCTCGACCAAATTCGCCTGCGGCGGAGCACCTCGATGGTGCGCATGTTCCCAGACACGGCTGACAGCAGCAGGATCGCTTGGTCTGCGACTGCCGGCGAACTCCGCCCAGATGACGTCGTTACGATTCGATTCTCGAACAGTGCGGGTGGCGCGAACTGGTCGATGCCGGCCCGGTCAAGGTGGAGCCACCGGAGGCTTGGTGCGTCGAGAAATCGTCGGTCGACTCGAGCGCTCGTGACTGCGACGTCAGCAGTGGCGAGGGCCTCGCTGATCGCTGCTTGATCAGTTGGAGCGCAGACGGTGACGCGTTCGGCGTCAAGATGTTTGATCACTCCAGCACACGTGGCCTCAGGCCAGGGGAGAGCGACGAGAGCGTGTCGAAGATGCGTCACGGCTGCGGCCGGTCAAGCACTTGGCGGGCGATCGTGGGCAGCATCATGTTCGGGTTCGAGTGATCGCATCGATGATTTCGTTGGCGAGTTCGGCTTGTGTCGGTGCGTTTTCGAGCGCTCGGATGGAGTTGGCGTTCAGCCAGGCCGGGTCGGGCGCCGGAGCCGATGCCGCATCGCTGATCGCTGCAGCGAAGTGATGATCGATCGGGTTGTCAACGGAGCCAACTGGTACGCATCGGAACGGCGCGATCGAGAATGATTCGAGTTCGGGGAGGGATCCGCCGGTCGACGAGATGACTGGGATTCCGCAGGCGATTGCCTCCCACACGGGGAGACCCCAACCTTCCTCGAACGAGGGCAGGACGAGGACGCGTGCATTGGCGTACCGCGAGATAAGTGATTCCTCGGTCGTGTCTGCGACGACATCCAATTTGGAGACTCCTGCAGCAGCGCCCATCCTGTGAATTTTGTCCCGTTCGCCTGGCCGAGCACCAAAGATTCTCAGCGTGCATGAAGGCGCTGCGGCTGCAGTTGAGCGAAGCAGACCCTCCACGTTCTTGTGCCAACTCATTTGGCCGACGAACAAGATGTCGTCTGGGCTCCAGGCAGGGTCGAGGGCGAGTTGGCGTCGCCGGGAGCGGACTTTCGCTGCGAGGTTGCCGTCCATCGGAAGCCGGACTCGCCTGATGGAATTCGCATGGCACCCGAGGTCGTCTTCGATCGATCGACGGGCATGTTCGGAGACGGTCAGCACTTGACCTGATCGTTGCGCAACGTGACGAAGAAACGCAGTTCGGGCACGTCGCTCAATGGCCCCGGCGGACGGAGCCCGAAGCTGGATCGTGTCGTAGATGATCGTGGCGGTCTTCCAATCCCGAAGCGGCCGGATCTGTTCGAGGTAGATGCCACCAGAATGCGGTGGGATCGCGCCGATCTTGCGCTGTCCGTACCACTCGACTCCCGATCGGAGCGAGGGATGCACCCTGCACCAGTCTGGAAGGTCTCCGATGGCATGCGGATCGCCCCACAACACAATGTCGAACCCGGGGCGGTCGAGCTCGCGAAGGCCCGCAACGATGTGTTGCGTCACACGCGAGATTCCACCGACGCTGGAGAGCGCACGAGCATCAAGGAGTGCTGGTTGTGATGGGTGCATGAAGTGTTTC
>JBLIKS010000224.1:0-5112 GCA_047635555.1 Candidatus Azotimanducaceae bacterium | reverse complement strand
CGCCGATATGGCCGTGGAAGAGGTCGTCGCGCTCGATCGACATGCGGCGCAGCTTCGTGTCGAACATCAGCCCGCCGGTGGTGAACCCGCCGCCACGCAAGATCTCGAGCATCCCCAAGGTCATTTGCTCGACGGACTTGGGGAACAGGTCGAGGTCCCAGCCGAGGCGGTCGTCGCCGGCGTTGGCGTCGATCGAACCGAAGATCCCCGAGTGCACAGCGGTTGCAACTTCGTGGTGGAAGTCGTGGCCCGAGAGCGTCGCGTGGTTGACCTCGATATTGACCTTGATCTCGTTCTCGAGCCCGTAACGCTGGAGAAAGCCGTAGACCGTCGCGACGTCGTAGTCGTACTGGTGCTTCGTGGGCTCCATCGGCTTCGGCTCGATCAGGAGCGTGCCCTCGAATCCGATGGCGTGCTTGTGTTCGACGACCATATTGAGGAACCGACCAAGCTGGTCGAGTTCACGCGACATGTCGGTGTTGAGCAGCGTCTCGTAGCCTTCGCGGCCACCCCACAGGACATAGTTGGAGCCGCCGAGCCGGTGGGTTGCATTCATGCAGTGCGCAACTTGCGCGGCTGCGTAGGCGAACAAGTCGGGGTCAGGGTTGGTTGCGGCGCCGGCCATGAAGCGGGGGTGGGAGAACGCGTTGGTCGTGCCCCACAGCAGCTTGGTGCCGGTGCGCTCCATGTGTCCGGCGGCCTCGTCGACCATTTCGTCGAAGTAGCTGCAGGTCTCACGGAACGATGACCCAGCAGGCGCAATGTCGATGTCGTGGAACGAGAAGAACGGTGCACCGAGCTTCTCGATGAATTCGAATGCAGCGGCCATCTTCAACTTTGCTGCATTCATTGGATCCATCGCAGCGTCGCCCGTTCGCGATGCAGGATTCCACGGTCGGTCGAGGGTGCCCTGTCCAAAGACGTCGGAACCATCCCACGCAAACGAGTGCCAGTAGCAGACGCCGAAACGAAGGTGTTCGGCCATGGTTTTGCCCATGACTACGCGGTCGGCGTCGTACCAGCGGAATGCCAGCGGGTTGTCAGATTCGGGGCCTTCGTAGGTGATGGCGTCGATGTTGCCGAAGAACGGCTCGGGTGAAGAAGTCATGTCGAGTGCGCTGTTTCTGATCGAAGGGCGATGTGGTTCGGTGGCTCATCCTATTTGTAATAGAGTACAACAAATGGGGACGACGGCATCGAAGGCAACGAAAGGCGTGCGATCCGAAACGCTCCGCCGGTCGAACCTCGCCGCGATCCTCGCAATGTTGCGGACGGCGCCTTCGGTCACCCGTTCTGAACTGGTCGAGGCGACCGGACTCACGAGAAGTGCGGTGGGGTCGCTCATCGGCGAGTTGGTCGGACATGGTCTGGCGACCGAAACCGGTGCACAGCACGATGGCCATCGCGGGAGGCCGTCGGCGATGGCGGAAATCGACGGTACGGGTCTCGCAGCACTGTCGTTTGAGATCGGGGTCGACGGTGTGGCAGCAGCAGTCGTCAACCTGCGCGGTGAAGTGCTCGATGATGCCCGAGCGAGTCGGACACGCGGGCCGGTGGCAGCCGAGGCGAAGGTCGATGATTTGGTCACCCTTGCAAACCTGCTCGGCTATGCAAATGGCATGGTCGGAGATCGGCGCATCGTGGGCATCGGCGTCGCGGTGGCGGGCACCGTGACCGCAGATGGGCAACGCGTGGTCATGGCGCCCAACCTGCAGTGGAGCGACGTCCCGCTCGCCGACCTGGTGAGTGCTCGATTTGGTGCGGGTGCGGGTGCGGGTGCGGGTGCGGGTGCGGGTGTCGCTGTGACGATTGGCAACGATGCCGATGTCGGCGCGCTCGCTGAACATCGCTTCGGAGCCGGCGGCGGTGCCAACAACATGATTTTTGTCGGCGGCGAGATTGGTGTTGGCGGTGGAATCATTGTGGAAGGCCAACGGGTTCACGGGCGGTCAGGATTCGCTGGTGAGATTGGGCACATGCCCGTCAACCCCAGTGGCGACGTGTGCGGCTGCGGTTCGATTGGCTGCTGGGAAACCGAAGTGGGCGAGCGGGCGCTGCTGCGGCGTGCCGGGTTTGATGCAGATAGCGGCGACGCGGCAGTTCAGCGATTGCTCCTCGCGGCTCAGCACGGAGATGCAGCGGTGCTCGACGCACTCGCTGAGCACGGCGGCTGGATGGCGATCGGCCTCGCATGTCTGATCAACGTCTTTGACCCGGAGATCGTTGTGATGGGCGGAATGTTCAACGACATATGGCGGTACGTCGAAGACGTCGTCACCAGCGACCTCGCTCGCACGTCGTTTGGCGGCCAGGAACGGCCTGGCCTGGTGGTCGCTGGCAGGCTGGGAAACTCAGCACGCTTGATCGGTGCTGCCGAGCTGGCATTTCAGCCGCTGCTCGACGACCCCGTCAGTGCCGTCAGTGCCTGAGTGCCGGAGCCACCGGGGCGGAGATTCACTCGCTGTCGCGCAGGTCTTCTTTCCAGGCCCGAAAACGTTCGTGGCGTGCGCCGCTTGGCCCGAGGCCATTGGCTGATCCGTCGGTTTGGAGTTGCAAGGTGAAGCTGCGGTCGAGATCGTCGGCGTGGGCAACCCAGTATCGGGCGGCGGCGCCTTTGGCCGGGCCTGACCGCCACAGCAGCCATGGCCCGATGCGCCGCTTGTAGTCGGCAACGGGCTGGTCGGGGAGGTCGTTGCCGAGTTCCAGCAGGCTGGTTGGAGCTTCGATCCATGCGGTGGCTTTGATGTTGCGATCCCGTGTGGGCGTCGGTGGAAGTTCGGTCGTGTGGATCGGTGTCTCGTCGGCCGGGCGTTCGTTGTAGCGAGTCACCAGCCGCGTTCGATCCATTCGTCGAGGTGCGGTCGTTCGGCCCCGATTGTCGTGTTGTTGCCGTGGCCGGGCAGCACGATTGTCTTGTCGTCGAACGTGAAGAGTCGATCGGTGATCGACTCGATGATGGTGCCGAAGTCACCGATGTCAGACTTTGTGTTGCCGGGGCCGCCGGGGAAGAGGGTGTCGCCGGTGAAGAGCAGGGGAGTGTTCTCTAACGCGAATGAGATCGAACCGGGTGTGTGGCCCGGGTTGTGGATTGCATGCAACCGGAGTTTGCCGACCTCGATCACCTCGGTGTCATCGAGAAACACGTCGTAGCCGACGTCGGCAAGCATCGGGGCGTCGAGTCTGGTGACGGCAACTTCGTAGCCGGCTTCGCGCATTGCCGGGACGGCCTGGATGTGGTCCCAGTGGCCGTGCGTTTCGAGCACTCGCTTCACACCCAGTGCGTCGCAGAGCTCAAGGAGTTGTTCGTGCTCGTTGGCAGCGTCGAGCAATACCGCCTCGCCGGTGGCTTTGCAGCGGACGACGAAGACGTTGTTCTCGTAGGGCCCGACCACAACCTTGTGTACCTCGGTGTCGGCATCTGACCAGTGCAGTGTCTTGCTCATCACCCCATTGTGCCAGCCCTTGTGATCGTGATGCTGAGTCACACACTTCTCGACACTCACGTCAGTTCAGGGTCCGGCCGCGCTCGGGCCGGTACTGTGCGGGGCGTGGCACGTCGCACGAAGATCATCGCAACCATCGGGCCGGCATCGGCAGATGAGGAAACGCTCATTGCAATGATGCAGGCAGGCATGAATGTCGCCCGCATCGCGTTGGCGCACACGCCGCTTGACGAGGCGCTCGAACGCCATCAGCGCATCCGTGATGTCGCCGAACGGCTCGGCCTCAATATCGGCACGATGATCGACCTTCCCGGCTCGAAGACGCGCACAGGTCGTTTCCCGGCCGAAGGCGTCGAATTCTCGGTTGACGACACGGTGACGCTGGTTCCCGGCACCGGCGTCAGCACCGCCGAGCAAATCTCGATCGATTACGCGCACCTTGTCGACGACTGTCACGTCGGCGACGAGATCATGATTGGCGGCTCGGTCGCTCTGGCCGTGCAGAAGGTGCACGGCCAGAGCATCACGACCAAGGTCATTTCGAGCGGCCCCCTCAGCGGCCGCGCCGGCGTGCACATCCCGTTCGGTTCCACCGTGTACCGGCCGGTCACTGACTTCGACCGGGAGGCCCTTGACAAGTTCGTCGAGGTCGGCGTCGACATGGTCGCAATTTCGGTCAACTCTGGCCGTGATCTTCGTGAGCTTGCTCTCGAACCGCACCCTCGTGGCCCGATGGTCATTGCCAAGATCGAGACCATGGCGGCAGTCGAGAACCTGTCCAGCATCATTGAAGATGCTGCCGGCATCATGGTGGAGCGTGGTGCACTTGGCCTTGAAGCGAACCTCGAAGATCTGCCGCACATTCAAAAGAGCGTCATCCGTGAGTGCATTGCGGGTGGATTGCCGGTGATCACCGCAGCCCAGATGCTCGACTCGATGACCAAGGCGCAGGCGCCCACCCGCGCCGAGGCGACCGACATTGCAAACGCGGTCTTCGACGGCACGTCAGCCGTCATGCTGTCGGCCGAAACAGCGATTGGAGAACACCCGGTACTCGTCGTGGAGACAATGGCGCGTATTGCTGAACGTTCCGACGACCAGTTCAACCACCAGGCGTGGGCCGAGCGCGTCGCCGCCATCCGCATGGCCGGTCACGAGCACAGCGAAGCAGCAATCACCGATGCGATGACGATCGCTGCTGCACGTGCCGCCGAAGAACTCAGCGTGCGCGCGCTGCTGTGCATCTCGGCGAGCGGTTTCACTGTTCGTTCAATGGCCCGGTTCCGACCCAGCGCGAAGATCCTCGGGTTCAGCGGTCAGAAGACGACAGTCCGCCAGCTCGCATCGAGTTGGGGTGTCACCCCGATCTACTTCGAAGGTGGCACGGCTGACTACGAAGAGCGCGTCCGGCTTGCTGTCAATCAGGCACGTCGAGAAGGCCATGTGGCAACGGGCGACCTGGTTGGTGTTGTCGCCGGCATCGCGTCGGTTGCGCGGGCGACCGACACGTTCCGCATCATGCGCGTCCCGTAGGGAGCGGCTTTCAGCTCAGCTCGACACGACGTCGAAGCCGAGCCCGAGGGCCACGCCAATCTGCGGCGGGTCGAACGTAACGAACCGGCGCGGCTCAGGAAGTCGTTCGGTCGCCGCGAGGTGAATCGCATCGGTG
>JBLIKS010000223.1:0-5124 GCA_047635555.1 Candidatus Azotimanducaceae bacterium | reverse complement strand
CCGACGCTGCTGACACTGCCGAGAACGCCGAGCTTGCCGCCCCCGCTGATACCGACGTCTCGTTGGCCAGCCAACTTCTGACGTTGCAGCGGATCGACACCGAGGCCGATCAGCTCACGGTCCGCCGCCAGCGATTGCCCGAGCGCGACGATTTGGCGACGCGCACCGACCAAATGACCACGTGGGAGAAGCGCCGTACACAGGTCGAAAGTCGTCTCGACGAGTTGACGACGGTCATCGAATCGGCAGAGGCGGCGAACGCTGCACTCACCGCCGATCGTGGGCGGCTCGAAGCGCAGCTGAAGACGGTCATCGCGCCCCGTGAGGCCGAGGCGCTGATGCACGAGATCGAAACTATTAACGGCAAGCGGGACGAACTCGATAACACAGAACTTGCCGCGCTTGAAGAGCAAGCCGCGCTTGACGACGACCTGACTGCTCACCTCGGCAACGAAGAGTCACTTCGGGCCGCACTGCGGTCATCAGATGAGGCACTGGCTCGTGTGTGCGACGACATCGACGTCGAATTGGCTGGCCTCGCCAACCAGCGCATCGCAGCGCTCGAGCTGCTCGACTCGAACGTCGTGTCGCACTACGACGCCGTGCGTTCGTCGGCCGGTGTTGCTGTTGCCGAGCTGAAGGGCCATCGCTGTGAGGGTTGCCACCTCGACCTGTCGGCCGCCGAGGTCGACACGGCCAAGGAAGAGGCCGCCGAGTCGGGCTACACCGACTGCCCGCAGTGCGGGCGCATGCTCATCGTCTGATGTTTTTCTGGTTCATCGGCACTGCGGTGCTGGCTGTCGGCTACGTCTTTCGCGATCCACGTTTCGACTACCGACTCCTGATCGTCGGGTCGGTCCTGCCACTCCTTGACGGCGTGTTTGGTGGGGCGCGAGCGCTGCACAGCATCACGGTCAGCATTGTCTTGTTGGCTGTGTTGATGCTGGCCACGTCTGGCCGCAAGCCGATCCGCAAGATGCTCCTCGGTTTGCCGATCGGTATGTTTTTGCATCTTGTTTTCGACGGTGCGTGGAACAACACCGATGTGTTCTGGTGGCCGTTCACTGGGCTGGGCTTCGGTGACGACCCATGGCCGATCACTGACCGCGGTGTGATCAGCGTGCTCCTCGAAGTGGTCGGTCTGGGTCTGTGTGTCTGGATCTGGCGGAAGAACAACATGGGCGCTCCCGAGAGCCGACGGCAATTCATCGAGAACGGACTCCTCGCCGTAGTGCCCGGAAACTGACTGGCTGTGCCACACTCCTGAGGTGCTGATTCTCGTTCGACATGGCCGCACGGCGGCGAACAAGGCCGGTCAACTGCAAGGACGCCTCGACCAGGATCTCGACGAGGTCGGCGCGCAGCAGGCCGTTGCGGTCGCCGCGATGGTGCGGGGCATCGGGCCGGTCGATGCTGTCATCTCGAGCCCCTTGAAGCGTGCGCAGCAGACTGCGGCGGTGTTCGGATTGCCGGTTGAAATAGACGAACGGTTTATCGAGCTGTCGTACGGCGAGTACGAAGGTGTGAAGCACGCCGACGTCCCGTCTGAGGTGTGGAACAACTGGCGCGAAGACTTCGCCTACGTGCCGAAGGGCGGCGAGTCGTTGGCCACGCTTGACGAGCGCGTCCGTGCCGCCTGCAATGACCTCATCGAGCGGGCCTCGACGTCGAACGTGGTCGTGGTCAGCCACGTGTCACCGATGAAGTCGGCAGTGGCGTGGGCGCTCGGCGTCGACATTGGCATCTCCTGGACTTGCCACCTCGACCACGCATCGGTGTGCCGGATCAACTTCCGTGACGGCCGCCCAATCCTCCACACGTTTAACGAAACTGCAGAGATCAGCCAGTGATCGCGCCACGGCCATGCTTGTCCGTGGTCATCCCGTGCTTTAACGAAGCGAACACCGTTGCTGAATTGATCAGGCGCGTCGAGGCATCGCCGTGGGTTGCTCAGATCGTCGTCGTCGACGATGGGTCGACAGACGGAACCGTCGAGATTGCCCGGAAGGTTGCGGGCACCGCCCACACCCTTGTCGAGCATGACGTCAATCAGGGCAAGGGAGCAGCGATCCGAACCGGTGTCGCACACTGCACTGCTGACTACGTGATTGTCCAGGACGCCGATCTTGAATATGATCCGGCCGAGTACCCGTTCCTCCTCGAACCCTTGGAGGGCGGCGTTGCCGACGTGGTGTACGGCTCCCGTTTCGTGTCGGGCCGACCGCACAGGGTGCTCTACTTCTGGCACTTCGTCGGGAACCGGTCACTCACGCTGCTCTCGAATATGTTCACCGACCTCAACTTGACTGACATGGAGACGTGTTACAAGGCGTTTCGTCGTGAGGTGATTCAAGCGATCGAGATCGAGGAAAACCGCTTCGGGTTCGAGCCCGAGATCACTGCCAAGGTTGCGGCCCGTCGCGATCGGGTGTTTGAAGTCGGGATCTCCTACAGCGGCCGGACGTACGACGAAGGCAAAAAAATCGGCTGGAAAGACGGCGTGCATGCTGTGGTCTGCATCGTCCGTTATTCGCCCCTGCTGCGTCGTCTACGGCGTTGATCAGCGGCCTGCGCCGAGTCGCTCGATCGCCGCTGTATCGCCCCACAGAGAGATGCTGCCATCGACTCGAAGTCGAGCGGCGTAGTGATTGTTCACGAGTTCGAGTTGTCCATCGCGTAACCCGAGCCCATTGACCAGTACGTCGCAGTTGTCGAGTTGCTCAAGGTCGGCGTATTCGATCTGTGCGGTGTACACCCAGATCGCTTCGGCTCCGTATCCACAGACCTGCAGGTCCATCGCTCGTGCCTCGTCAACCAGTTGGCCAGCATCGCGCGTTCCGGCTTCCCGGTCGATCAGCGTCCGTACGGTCGGAGCGAGCAGGACCACGACGGCAATGCCGACGGCTCCAGCGGGCACGTCTGGGAGCCGACTCGAGCCGAGGCCTGCGAGCACCGCGACGAAGGGCATCAAACCTATGAAGAATCGCGAATACAAGTCGAAGGGTTGAGCGATTTGCCAGATCAGCATGAACACGGCAAGTGGTACCACCGCACCGGCCACGACGGCCACAGCATGACGGGTCGACCGCTGCCCCACCGAGATTGCGCCGACGAGCACGAGAACACCAACAATAAAGACGACGGGTGTCGTGCGGCCGAGGACTTCGCGCAACGTGAATTCGCCGAAGCCAGGCACGTAGCGGTTGCCTCGCGCCTCAGCGTTGTCGAGTGCATCGTCGAGGATCGGCAGTGCGATCACGACGGCAACAACTGCTGACGCGACCCATGCGATGACGAGGCGAGCACGGAGGTGGCCGAGCGCGAGCGTGGCGACGGCGAAGGTGAGGATAAACACGGCGCTGTACGCGTGCGTGGTGACGGCAATGACCATCGCCACGCCCTGCAGCGCCAGCCATCGGCGTCGAGGGTCGTGCCACGAGCGCTGTATCGCGATGCCGGCGACTGTGATGCCGAGTACGGCAAGTGAGTAACCCCGAACCGCTCGGAACAGGTCGAAGTACATCGGGTTGAGGAGGAGCACGCTGCCAGCCACTGATCCGCCGACAATCGTGCTGCGACAACTTGTGTACCAGGCAATGAGCCCCACGGTTGCGGCTCCGCAGCTCACCGGAAGTAGCCGTTGGGCGGCCTCGCTGACGAGCCCGATGCGCCATAAAATGACTTCGAAGAACGAGAACATCGGATGGTTGTTGAACACCACCTGCGTCGTGAGAGCCGTGCGCGGCGATCCGCCGTTGATGAAGTTGGAGTACGTGATTGCCTCGTCGTAGCTGAACGACCGATTCGCATTGAGGAGCCCGAGCACGACGGCGACGGCTGCCATCGCGCAGCCGACCAACGCATCGTTCGACGGACGACGCCCCGCGCTCCCGCTCGCTGCATCATCCTCCATCGGGCGAGACGTTACCCGGCGGCAATGCCAGCGAGGTTGGTCGGGTCAGTGGCCGTGGACGCCGCGGTGCCGACTGTATTTGCAGCAGTTCCGAGGCTGCCTGCGTCAGACTGCACCGTGATGGCCAATGCTCCATCGGTGATGGTCCTGCGGGGACGCGGCATGGCGGGCAGTCTTTTCTGCGTTTGTCTGGGGGACGAGGGGGAGGGACATTGCAGTCTTGGGTCGAACTATTGCT
The DNA here is from genome assembly GCA_047635555.1 of Candidatus Azotimanducaceae bacterium. Taxonomy (GTDB): domain Bacteria; phylum Actinomycetota; class Acidimicrobiia; order Acidimicrobiales; family Ilumatobacteraceae; genus Ilumatobacter_A. Next base: position 973 of record JBLIKS010000223.1, on the reverse strand, counting down.
TGGCAGCAATAACGATCTTGTTGAACGGATCGAGTTGCGTATCAGGGACTGTCCGTCGGCTCGATTTCGGGGCAAGGACCTTCTGGCGCGCAAATCAACCATCAAGTAGCGCGACGCAAATGGGGCGCTCGTGGCGATTGTGTCATGCCATTTTGCTGGCGTGCGCTCTCGGGCTGAGTGCTGCCCGCGGCAGCCATGTTTGGAGTTCTGGCCTGACGGACTGTTGCCGTTGGCAGCAAGTTTGAACTCGACACCGGGGCAACCGCCGGTTCCGAACGCGGTGACGGTCTCGTTGTCGGGCGCCGGGAGTTTCGAGGTGTACAACGAGAACGGCACGTCGACATCGTGATCGATATCAACGGCTATTACACCAGAACAAGCTTGACCGAACTCCACACCCGACTCGCCGCAGCCGAAGCCAAAATCGTCACATCGGAAGCCAAAATTGGTGTGTTGGAAAGCGGACAGCCGTCTAGCGTCACTGGCGAGGAGTCGGGCGTTGTCGGTCTTACCACCCTGCCGACGGCCTCTGTGTCGGTTGCTGTCACTGCGCCGGTAGCGGGACATGTCGCGCTCCATTCTGCCGCCTCTGTGAGACACTCCGCTGATGATCGCGACGTGACCTGTGGAATCTTTGAAACAGGGTCAATGCCGACGGTAAACATCTTGAACCGACGCCGTGGGTTCAGTGGTTTGAGGGGTTCGATGTCAGCAACGATGGTTCATTGTCAGGGACGCGAACGTTGAGCATCGTTGTCGGAGTGACCGGGCAGAATTACAGCCTCAGGTGCGAGGAGGGCGGTGGCGACGGCGGGAACGTTGTCGCCAGGAATCTGACGGCGATCTTCACGCCTGCACCCTGACCGGCAGGGTGTGGTGCGCAATGGTGAGGCGGCCTATAAGCGGGATTCTGTAGATCGACCGAAGTCGACCCGGCAGCCATCCATCTTTGCGACCTACCCGAGGATGCGCC
>JBLIKS010000222.1:0-5127 GCA_047635555.1 Candidatus Azotimanducaceae bacterium | reverse complement strand
CGATGGCATCACGCTCTCGAACGACGTCCGCAATATCCAAGAGATCCGCCGCGAGACCGGCATGGTCTTCCAGAGCTTCAACCTGTTCCCGCACCTCACCGTGCTCGACAACATCACCCTCGCGCCCCGCCAAGTTCGCAACGTCCCTAAGGGCGAAGCCGAAAAGGCAGCAATGGAACTGCTCGAACGAGTCAAGATTCCTGAGCAAGCTCGCAAGTTCCCCGGGCAGTTGTCCGGCGGTCAGCAGCAGCGTGTTGCAATCGCCCGGTCGCTGGCAATGAACCCGAAGGTCATCTTGTTTGACGAGCCGACCTCGGCGCTCGACCCCGAGATGATCAAAGAAGTACTCGACACCATGAAGTCGTTGGCCACCGAGGGCATGACAATGATTTGCGTCACCCACGAAATGGGCTTCGCCCGCGAAGTTGCTGATCGCGTCGTCTTCATGGCCGATGGTCAGATCGTTGAAGTCGGCACGCCTGAACACTTCTTCGATAACCCGCAGGAAGAGCGCACCAAGCTCTTCCTCTCGCAAATCCTCTAACCAACCGCCACCATCACCGCCACCATCACCGCCGGCGCTATCGCCCAGAGCGGCGATCTCGGGACGCCATGCGGCGGTTTCCGCTCGGAATCATCCCGAGTTTCACGCAGTCTGGTTTGGCGGCGCCCGCCAGGTCGGCGAGATTCGGGTTGTCAGTTGGGTTGGGAAGCAGCCCAAGCGTGAGCCAGGCGGGCGTAGTGACCCCCGAGGGCCAACAGTTCGTCATGCGTACCGAGTTCGGCGAGCTTGCCGGCGTCGATGACCGCGATGCGGTCGGCCCGCCTGATCGTGCTCAAGCGATGGGCCACGACGATCGTGGTGCGACTGCCCATCAGCGATTCGAGTGCGTGTTCGACAATCACCTCGGTACCCGGGTCAAGGTTGCTCGTTGCCTCGTCCAACACGAGGACTGCAGGGTCGACGAGGGCCGCACGGGCGAGCGACACCAGCTGTCGCTCCCCTGCCGACAGGCGCGAGCCACGCTCTCGTACCTCGGTGTGGATGCCTTCTTCGAACTGCTCGAACCGGTCGAGTGCGCCAATGGCATCGAGCGCTGCGCGCACATCGTCATCGGAGGCGTCAGCCCGGGCAACTCGGACGTTGTCGGCAATCGTGCCTCCGAACAGGAACCCCTCTTGGGGAACAACGACGACGCGCTGACGCAGCGATTCAATCGTGGCGTCACGAAGGTCAACCCCACCGAAGGTGATGGTGCCTGCAGTCGGATCGTAGAGCCGGGCCATCAGCTTGGCGAGCGTCGACTTGCCCGATCCGGTCGCACCGACCACGGCCAATCGTTCGCCATTCGCCACCGTGATCGAGACATCGTCGAGCACCAGTGATTCGGTCTCCGGATACCGGAAGCCGACGGCCGACACCGCAACGGCACCCGACGCCGGTAGTGCGAGTTCACCATCGAGCACGTCGGGCGTGGTGTCGAGGATGCCGAACAGCTTGTCGAGCGCGGCCGTTGACGACTGCACCGTGTTGTACAGCTGGCTGAGCTGTTGGACCGGCTCAAAGAGTTGCGCCAACAGCAAGAGCACAGCAATCGCCGTCCCCACGGTGACGTCGCCCCGATTGACGAGCCAGCCGCCGATACCGATCGCCAGCGCAGACGCGATGACGCCGCTCGCTTCGACCAGCCCGAAGAACCAGGTCGACACGCGGAGGCTGTGGAGGTGCGAACGGAACAGGCCGCGGTTCGACTCTTCGAAGCGACGGGTCTGCTCGGGCTCACGGGCGTAGGCCTGGATGACTCGGACTCCGGTGATCCCTTCCTGCAGGGTCGAGAGATTTGAGCCGACGTTGTCGCGGACGTCGAGGTAGGCCGCGTTGGAGTCCCGCTGGAATTTGCGCGACGCAATGACGATGACCGGCATCACCAAGAGCGCCACGATCGTGAGTTGCCACGACAGGACCAGCAGCAGGATGAACGAGAAGGTCAAGAGCAGTGCCGCTGAGACGAACTGAAGAAGACCCCACTGGACCAGTTCGGCCATCGACTCGATGTCGGCAGTCATTCGAGCGACGAGGACACCCGACTTGTTGCGGTCAAAGAAGGCAAGTGACTGCTTCTGGATGTGGCCGAACACTCGGATGCGAAGCAGCCGGAGGAAACCCTCGCCGGCCCGGTTGATGAAGATGTATTGCTGACGGGACGACACGTAGGCAATCGACACCACGACGATGTACGCAATGACAGCGGTCCGCAGCGTGGCGCTATCAGCCGGTTTGATCCCGTCGTCGATCCCGTAGCGAACAATGACCGGGCCCATGAGTAGGCCGAGCGTCGTCATGGCGGTAAAGCCGATTGCCGACAGGACCGTTCGTTTGAACGGCGCCGCCATCCGGGCTGCACGACGCATGACCTGCTTGGCCGCGTCGGCGTCGAGGCGGTCCTCTTCTTCGATCGCACTCATGCCCCACATCAGCTGTGGCCCGACCCGGTGGGCCCGGCGGCGGCCCGGTCGGCATCGCTCATGGCAGCAAGCACTTCCCGGTAGCGCGCGTCGGTGGCAAGTAGATGGTCGTGAGTACCGGTTGCGATGACTCGACCTTCGTCGACGAGCGCGACGGTGTCGGCCAGCGCGATGGTGCCCGGGCGGTGTGCAATGACAATGGTCGTGCGCCCATCCATCACCGTGGACATCGCCGACCGAATCTCGTGTTCCTTCGACGGGTCCACCGCCGAGGTTGCATCGTCGAGGACGAGGATTCGGGGGTCGGCGAGGATCGCACGGGCAATGGCGATGCGCTGACGCTGACCGCCCGAAAGCGAATAGCCGCGCTCGCCGAGCTGTGTGTCGTAGGCATCGGGGAGCCCCATGATGAAGTCGTGTGCACCGGCAAGCCGCGCGGCGCGCTCGATTGCGTCGTGGCTCGCGGCCGGGTCGGCAAACGCGATGTTCGCGGCGACCGAATCACCGAAAAGCAGCGTGTCCTCGAACACCACGCCGACCGCACGACGAAGTTCGTGCAGGGCGAGATCGCCAATCGGCACACCGTCGATCGTGATCGATCCGGCATCGGCGTCGTAGAACCGGATCAAGAGACGCGCCACGGTCGACTTGCCCGATCCAGTCCCACCGACCAGCGCGATCGACTGGCCTGCGGCAAGTTCGAGGTTGAAGTTCTTGAGGACGGGAAGATCGTCGTCGTAGCCGAAATCGACACCGTCAAAACGCACTGCGCCAAGCGCCGAGTTGCTCTGTCGAGTCGGCAGCACAGTCGGATTCCCAGGATCGCTGATCAGCGGAACCGTGTCGAGCACGTCGTTGATCCGTTCGATCGCAGCGGCAGCACGTTGACCCCAGGCAATGGTCATGCCCAGCATGCGAAGCGGTGCCACGAGTAAGGCCACGTAAATGTTGAACGAAACGAGTTCACCCAGGGTCAGGGTGCCGTCGATGACCTGCAGGCCGCCGACACCGAGCACGCCGATCAAGCCGATCTGTGGCAGCAGTTCGATCGCAGGGAGATATTTGGCGCGGATTTTGGCGGCGTCGATTGACACCCGACGGATGTCGTCAGCTTCGACTTCGAGCTTGGCTGACTGCACCGATTCGGAGCCGAACCCCTTGATCACGCGGACACCGCTGACTGTCTCTTCGACAACCGTGGCCAGCTCGGCTTGCTCTTGCTGCACAGCCTGTACAGCCGGATGGATTGACGACGAAAACCGGCGACCGGCGAAGTTAACAAGGGGCAGCGGGGCCAGCGCAACAAGAGTCAGCAGCGGGTTGGTCAACGCCAAAATGACGGTGACCGAGATGACCATGGCGAGGTTCGACAACGTGATTGGGATCATCACGACGAATGCCTGGATCTGTTGCAGGTCGCTCGACGAGCGACTCATCAGCTGGCCCGTCTGCGACCGATCGTGATAGCCGATGTGGAGCCGCAAGATGTGGCCGAACAGCCGCTCGCGCAACTGAGTTTCGGTCCAACGCGCTTCGCGGAAGGCGTAGTAGCGACGGAACGCAGTGAACACGCCCGATGCGATGCCCGCTGCAGCGACAAGGCCTGCCCACAGCCAGACCCGATCGTCGGCTTCGATACCTTGGTCGATCCCGATCCCGACCAGCCAAGGGACTGCTACCTTGCCGCACATCCAGAGCAGCCCAATGAGTGTCGCGATCGTCAGGTTTCGACGCTGCGTTGCAAGCGTCGCGTGGAGTAGCGCCCAGCGTGAGCGCTTTGCTGTGTCGGCGCGCGTGTCGGTCATGAGGCCATCGAGGGAATCAAACTGCTCAGGAGAGCAGCTCGGTGACCCGCCCCTTCGGCCGACCGATAATCGCGCGTGTCTTGGTCACCACAATGGGCCGCTGGAGCAGTTGCTTGTGCTTGACAAGGATGGCAACGATCTGGTCGTCGGTCGCAACGTCGTCGTTCGTCAGTTCGAGCTTCTTGAACTTGCTGTCACGTCGCACCATGTCTGTGGCCGGGTCTTCGAGCTTGGCGATGATGCCGCGCAACTCGTCGGCGTCCGGCGGGTTGTGGATGTAGTTGACAGTCTCGAAGTCGACACCGAGTTCTTCTGCAATGCGCACGGCACTGACCGAAGAGTTTCAATGTTGATTGTGATAAATCCGAACGTCAGCCATCTGGATCACGATACGTCCTGCGCCCGCGACTCCCCATTGGATTTTTGAGCGCCTGTCGTCAGGCTGTCAGCCATCGATGGTGACTTCGTGCAGTTCTCCGGTGGTGACGTCGTAAACGAACCCCCGGACATATGTGTCGTCGATGAACGGCGTGACCTTCAACCGCTGCATCGATTGGCGCACGTCGGCATACGGGTCGGTGAACGACTCGACAGCCCACCAGGGCTTAATGCCGAGCTCGGCTTCGAGTTGGTTGCGGAAGCCGTCATCGGTGACCTTCTGCAGCCCACAGTCGGTGTGGTGTACAAGAAGGATCTCTCTCGTGCCGAGCGCACGCTGACTCAGACACAGCGAGCGGATCACGTCGTCAGAGACGATGCCACCGGCGTTGCGAATGATGTGGGCCTCACCGTTCTCGAGCCCAAGCAGCTTGAACGTGTCCATCCGCGAGTCCATGCAGGCCACGACCGCCATCTT
>JBLIKS010000221.1:0-5129 GCA_047635555.1 Candidatus Azotimanducaceae bacterium | reverse complement strand
GTATGGAGTGGCATTGTTGACACTCGGGCTCCTCGTCTGTCGTTGGGGACTGACCTGACTGGCCGCGAGCGTCCGGAGGCGGGACGGGTCGAAGTTGCTGTTGACTGCGCGGCGACTGATTTGTTCTTGGACGTCGATTCGTTCAGGTGTCCGGGCAAGTCTGATGCGACACCAACCCGCGAGTTCCCGGCAGAGTCGACGCTCTTAACGGCGCTCGAGAAGTTGTTCCCTGGCCTGGCCTATGTGACCGGGCTGTCGAGTCGTGACGTCACGTGGCAGAAGTCGGACGCGAGCAACGTCCGAATGAAGGCGTGCGACGTATTCGGAAACTGTGCAACCCAAGTTGAGGCGTTCCAGCGAGATGCTGCTGCTTCGGCGACGAAGAGTGGAGCGCGTGCCAGTGGTTTGCTCGCTTCAGCAATGGCTATTGCCGCGCCGTTGGTTGCGGTGGTTGTGTCGCCGAGCGAAGGCGAACATGTCGCAGCGGACACTGCTGGTGGCGATGTGAACATCGATGTTGTGGTTGCTGTTGAAGCTCCGGCATCAGTCAAGACCATCAAGGTGCTCCTCGATGGTGTCTCGGTGGTGACACGCAGTTTTGTTGATGGCGATCGTGATCGTCATGACGAGACGATCGCGATCGATGTGGCTGCGGCTGGTTTGCACACGATTGCGGTGTCGGTCGAGGACGGCGATGGTGCTGTTGCGGTTTCTGTCCCGTCAAGTTTCTTTGCTGACGTTGCTGCGCCGACGCTCACTTTTGATACCAGAAATATTGGTCTTGATCGGACGTGGGCGGTTGGTACCGACTTCTACCGGTTCGCTGGAACTGTCGCCGATGATGGAACCGTTGTTGCGGTGCAGATCAAGGTGGCCGACGGACGCTGGCAAGAGGCGGCGTTCGCGAACGGTGCCTGGAGTGCTGCGGTGCAAGCAGTTGGCGCTGATGGGACCACGGTGGCTGTCGAGGTGCGCGCCATTGACCTTGCGGGCCGCGTGACGGAACTGGTGAGTTCGAGCAACATCGATATCGCGCCGGCTGGTGTGCCGGCGTATGTGCGGCCCGGTACGACAATCGTGTCGGGCCCGGCTCCTGTGACGGGCGCGACGTCTGCCACGTTCACGCTCAACGGCATTCTGGGCAGCGCGCGGCTTTCGAGCTTCCAGTGTCGACTCGACAACTTCGAACCTGTTGCGTGTGAATCTGCAGCAACATTCAGCGACCTCGCCGCGGGAGCTCACACGCTCACCGCCGCTGCGATTGATGTGTCCGGTTACGTCGACGTGACCCCAGCCACGTGGACTTGGACGGTCAGCGCAACCGGGCCGCAGCCGACACTCACGTCGACTCCGCAGCCTGTTACGGCGTTGCGAAACGCGGCGTTTGTGTTTACCGCAGCGAGCAACGCGACAGTCGAATGTGCGCTCGACGGCGCCGAGTTTGCTTCGTGTGCCAGCCCCACAAACTATTCGGACCTCGGCTACGGCAACCACACGTTTGCGGTCCGCGCGACCGTCGGTGCAACCACCGGGTCCGCACTGTCGTTCCCGTGGCTTGTGCGTGACGAAGCACCCAAGGCCCGCGACCAGGACCTCCTTGTGCCAGCCAATGACACCCAGGGCCAACCAATCACCCTGGTTGCTGTTGACGTCGACGACCTGACCTATCGCGTGGTCGACGAACCCGAGTTCGGGTTCCTCGAGGGCGACGCACCGAACCTCATTTATGTTCCATTCATTGATTACATCGGAGCCGATACGTTTACGTTCGAAGCCGACGACGGTCAAGAAAAATCTGGTGTTGCAACGATCAGTCTGTTTGTGACAACGGGTCAAATTCCGCCGGTCATCACCGTGCCGGACACGGTCGTCGTGGCCGCGACCGAACCGGGCCAGCCGTACGCGGTGGTGGAATACGCCGTCTCGGCGACTGACGCCGACACACTGGCCCGCGGTGGCGCCGACACGCTCACCAGTGATGGCGCCGACACATTCCGCAATATTGATGTTGTTTGCGCCCCGGCGTCAGGGTCGCGGTTCACCATTGGTGACACCACCGTGACCTGCAGCGCGACCGATGCGGACAGCAACACCACGTCAGCGAGCTTCGTCGTGCGGGTCAATGACAACGAGCGACCCAGCATCGTGAGCCCCGGCGACCAGACAATCGGGTCGATCCGGCAAGGAACCGATCCCGTCAACTATCGGGTGCCCACAGCAGCAGACAACTCGGGTTCGGTGACGGTCGTGTGCAATCCGCCGTCGGGCAGCGCACTTCCACTTCAAGCAACGATCGTGACGTGTACAGCGACTGATCCGTCAGGCAATGCTGCATCCACCAGCTTTACGGTCAGGACCATGGCTCAAGTACTGCCAGCCACGGGTAACAGATCGTTCCCACTCCGCGAGGCTTTCCTCCTCGTCATGGCCGGGCTCGTACTGCTCCTCATTGCACGCCGCCGCCGCAACCAACACACACCCACAGGCCAACCAGTAACGCACTAAGCACCGCCCAACATCGGCAAGACTCTTGTCCGTGTCCCACAAACCGCTCCTCGAAACAGAACGATTCGGACAGCGCTACGCCGCGTCCGGCGAGGCGGCCCCCAGGGCAGCCGAACTCGAGGCGCTCGGGAGTGACTACAGCGCGACTGGCTACACGACCCGTGAGCAGGCGGACGAGCTTGGCCGCCTCCTCGCGCTTGGCCCAGGCAGTGTGCTTCTCGACATCGGCGCAGGGTGCGGCTGGCCGGGTCTCTATCTGGCTACAGCATTCGGCTGCTCGGTGATCAGCGTCGACCCGATCATCGAAGGTGCACGCGCGGCTCGAGACCGGATCAGCCGCGATGGCATCGAATCCCGAGCGCTCGCGCTGCTCGGAACCGGTTGCCATCTCCCGATTCGTACTGGCTCGATCGACGCAGTCGTGCACGCCGATGTGATGTGTTGACTGCGGAGCAAGCTCTCCGTGCTGAGAGCGTCTCGTCGGGTTCTCCGTCCGGGTGGCCGACTGGCATTCCACACGATCGAATTGCCGCCGGGGCTGACCCCAGCGAAGCAACGCCGAGCGAGTTCGATCGGGCCGCCCGCAGTGACAGTCAGGACGACGTACCCGAGCCTGCTGCGTTCGGCAGGCTTCAACGAGGTTGAAGCGGTCGATCAAACGGCTGAGTATCTGTCCACCCAGCACCGCTGGCTCGCTGCGACGCTCCGACACGAAAAAGGCCTGCGCTCGGCGCTTGGGAGCGACGCCGTCGAAGAGGGAATCGGGCGGCGACGACGCACAGCGGACGCGATCGAAGAGGGATTACTGCTGCGGACCCTTTACACAGCGACTCGCTGAGGCTCCCTCCGGCGGTCCAGTCAGAAGTGAGGTTCGAGACGACACGCAACGTTGAGTTGCGCGACCGATGCGGTATTCGGCAAAGAGATTGTTGTCGAGATCAGTTCGGCAAGGTCGGCCGCGTCGATCATCGTGGCCTGGTCGCCACCAAAGTCTTTGGTCATGTCGGTGGCGACGAATCCAGGGCAGACCGACGTGACGCGGATGCCGTCATCCCAACCCGCTTGCTTCGTTGCCTCCGACAGCGCGAGCACCGCATGCTTCGACATCGCGTAGCCCGGCGCGAACGTTCCCATCACTCGCAAACCGGACAATGAGGCAATGCTGACGACGCGTCCGCTGCCATCGGTTCGTAGGTGGGGGAGCGCGAGTTGAATCATTCGAAACGGCGCTTTGACGTTGACCGCCCACATCGCATCGAGCGATTCTTCGGTGAGAACGTCAAGCTCTGCGGTGTCGATGATCCCCGCATTGTTGACAAGACCGGACAGCGACCCGAATCGCTCGATGGTCGCGTCGACCCACTCGGCATCAGTCCCCGGTTGCGTTGCGTCATAGCGGTGGCACAGCACCCGATTGTCGTCGCATCCGTCCATCGAACGGTGTAGCGCATCGAGGTCGCGGCCACCGACACTGACGTTGTATCCGTCGTTGTGGAGCCGTCGTGCAATGGCGTTACCCAGACCCCGATTCGCTCCGCTGATCATGATTGTTCTGCCGGTTGGGTCAAGCATGACGCGACCGTATCCGATGCGGCGCGTCCCGAAACTGGTCGCGGGACGGTTGCATCGACATCTCCGGTCAGCCCGTGAATGCTGCAGCCCCCCCCTCGGCGAACGGCCCGGTTGTCAGACGCCTGCAGTGCGGCGTGACGCTGAAACTTCCCGCACGTGAACGAGTCGGTGCTTCAGCTCCGGAGGTAGGAAGCCCCGTTGACGTCGACGATCGTGCCGGTTGCCGACTCCGAGCCCGGGCTGGCGAGGAACACCACGACCCGCGCGATCTCGGCAGGGGAGGCCGCGCGTCCCATCGGGCTCTGCGCCTTGACTGCATCACCACCGGGGCCGTTCAGGTAATCAGCAGCCATATCCGTCTCCACAAAGCCCGGCGCGACCGCAGTGACATAAATGCTGTGCGGCGCGAGTGCGACGGCCATCGATTGGCTCAGGCTGTTGAGCCCTGCCTTGCTTGCGCCATACGCAGCGTGTGCGGGCTCGCCACGGAACGCGCCGCGCGACGTCACGTTCACGATGCGCCCGCCACCTTGTTCGACCATGTGGGGGACCACCGCGTGGATCAGGTCGGCCGGCCCGATCAGGTTGGTGGCGATCGTTCGTGCCCAACTCGCGTCCCAGTCGTCGGGCGAGGTCGTGAGCACTGGATGCGCCTCGTAGATACCGGCGTTGTTGACGAGGACATCGATGCGCCCCAACTGTTCGATCGCCGACTCGATCAGGCCGCGCGCTCCGCCCGCACCGAGGTCGGCCGGTATGGCGACATGACCGTCCCCGGGAAGGCCATCGACCACTTGGTTGGCCGCTGCTTCGTTTGTCGCGTAGTGCACAGCAAGGACAGCTCCGCGCCGGCCGAACTCCTCGCACACGGCACGGCCAATCCCTCGCGATCCACCGGTCACCAACACGCACTGCCCATCGAAGTCGCCCATTCGCAGGACGATAGCCGTGCAAAGTCAGCTGGTCGAAGTGAGTTGCCACAGCTCGCGTGGGTTCCTACCGCTACGGTCGGAGCTATGAGAATCTTCTTCACCGGCGGCAGTGGCAAGGCT
>JBLIKS010000220.1:0-5129 GCA_047635555.1 Candidatus Azotimanducaceae bacterium | reverse complement strand
ATCGTTGCTCAATCTGACGGAGCGACACGGTGCCATAGGTGAGGTGCGGCGAAATGCGTGAGCAGGTGTCCCACGCTGTCAGCGGGCTCGACATGCGCGTCTGATAGCCGTGATGCCGTTCCCTCACAAACGATGCCCAAAGCTCACTTGCAGCAGCGGTTCCGCCGGGCTGGATTTCTCTCGAATGTGTGGCCAAACCGAGCTCGACTCCGGTCGGAATCGGCCCGATGTCGATGCCGTCGACCGGTATCAGTCGGTCGGGTGCATCGACGACAGGCACACCCATGCGCGCCCGCCACACAGCACTCCAGTCGTCACGACTCGACAGCCGTCGAACAACAGCGTTGCTTGGAGCTTCGCCGAACTCGACACGATTCGTTCGTGCCCACGCCAGCACCGCCCTGTCGCGCGCGTACGTGAGCGCGTTGCCGGTCTCTTCGTGCGCCACGACCCGGCACACACGATGCTCAAGTCGGAGCTGCTCGAGTACCTCGACAGCTTCGCCAACCCGAACCACAAGCGGAGCTCCAATTGCGGCCAGGTCTTCGCGCAGCGGAACCAGACAACTGCGCACGAAGTCCCAATGCGCTGGGTGGGCGTCGTCAGCCGTGCATATCGATGGCTCTGCGATATAGAGCGGAATGATGGGCCCGCCACTTTCAGCAGCTGCGAGGAGCGGCCGGTGATCGCTGATTCGGAGGTCTCGTTTAAACCAAACAATCGTCACATCAGGCTTGCCCATCAACGCGCACGGTAGGTCGCTTCGTCGCCGCGTACTCAGTCCTTCTCCGAGAAGCTCCTGGGAATGAACTGTGCGCTTCGAACTGTGTCACGACGCCATTCCGGTGCCAGGCTGACCTCGTGGAACACGACTTCGATTCGTTTGCTGCCCTCGCCCGTTCGCGGCGTACATCGCTGCTGATAGATCGTGAGCGGCCGGTCAACGCAGCGATCATCGACAAACTCTGTGCGTTGGCAGCCTGGGCGCCGAACCACAAGAAAACGTGGCCGTGGAAGTTCGCCGAATTCACCGACGCCGGGCGCGCCCGGCTGGGCGAGACGATGGCTGGCGACATGGTCGACGCTGAGTTTGGCGACGACACGAAACGCGACAAGACACGGACCAAGTACATGAGGGCCCCGTCGATCCTCGTTGTCGGCTGTGAGCCACACACAAACGAAATGCTCCACCAGGAGAACCGCGATGCTGTGGCGGCCGCAATTCAGAACGTACTCCTCGGCGCAACAGCACTCGGTTTGGCCAGCTTCTGGTCGACTCCGGCGCTCACTCGCCCACCGCAGGTGCTCCAGCTCTGCGGGTTCGAGCAGGAAGATCGCGTCATCGGCGTGCTGTACCTCGGGTGGCCTATCGGCGAGTGCAGTGCGCCTGAACGACCGGTGCTGTCCATCACTCGCGTCTCGAGCTGATTGAATCGTGGCCGTGCAACAGACTCTCGTCACCCTGGACCTTGAAGGTGTCCTCATCCCTGAGGTGTGGATTGCCGTCGCCGAACGAACCGGCCTTGAAGCGCTGACGCGGACCACTCGCGACGAGCCCGACTACGACGTGTTGATGCGGTATCGCTTGGACATTCTCGAGCAAAACGGCCTGACGATGTCGCTCATCGAGGACGTCATCTCTGGCCTTGCGCCACTCGACGGGGCGAAGAAGTTCCTCGACGAACTACGCACACAGACACAGGTGATCATTCTGAGTGACACGTTCGAGCAGTTCGCTCGTCCGTTTATGCGCCAACTCGGCTGGCCCACCGTGTTCTGTCATCGCCTCGTCGTCGACGGCGATCGCATCACCGACTACGAACTGCGCCAGCCCGACCAAAAGCGCAAGTCGGTCCAGGCATTCCACGGCCTGAACTACAAGGTGATCGCCGCAGGCGACAGCTACAACGACACCACGATGCTCAACGAGGCCGATGCCGGTTTCCTGTTCCATGCCCCGGACAACGTCATCGCCGAATTCCCGCAGTTCCCTGCGATCAACACCTTCGACGAACTCCTGGCCGCCATCACCGCCGAACTCTAAGTTTCAGTTGGGGTCTGACCCCAACTGAAACTTTGGATCGAGAGATCAGGGCGTGTAGGTGCCAAAGACCTCGCGGAGGCTGTCGCTGATTTCACCGAGGGTGCAGTCGGCACGCAGCGCATCCTTGATGCTGTACAACACGTTGTCGGTGCCCTCAGCCGTGGCCTTCACCTTGGCCAATGCCGACTCGACAGCGGCGCTGTCGCGGTTGGCCTTGTACGCCTTCAGGCGCTGGATTTGACTCGGCTCAAGGGCCGGGTCGATCGGGGACACGACCGGCTCGGGCTCGTGATCCATCGTGAACTTGTTGACACCCACGATCGTGCGACTCGCGTCGTCGATCGACTTCGTGTACTCGTAGGCCGAGTTCTCGATTTCTTCCATTTGGAAACCCTGCTCGATCGCCGAAACTGCGCCGCCCTTCTCGTCGATGGCGGCAATGTACTCCCAGGCGAGCTTCTCGACTTCGTCGGTCAGCGACTCCACAAGGTATGAGCCGGCCATGGGATCCGGCGTGTCGACCACACCGGATTCGTAGCCAATGACCTGCTGGGTCCGGAGCGCCATCCGTGCGGCGTCTTCAGTTGGCAGGCTCAGCGCTTCGTCGAAGCCGTTGGTGTGGAGTGACTGCGTGCCGCCCATCACGGCGGCCATTGCCTGCAGCGTGACGCGCATGATGTTGTTCATCGGCTGCTGTGCTGTGAGTGTCGAGCCACCGGTCTGTGTGTGGAACCGCAGCATCTTCGACTTCGGGTCCTGAGCGTTGAACCGTTCAGTCATGATCGTGTGCCACATGCGGCGGCTGGCGCGGAACTTGGCGATCTCTTCGAAGAAGTTGTTGTGCCCGTTCCAGAAGAAGCTGAGCCGTGGTGCAAAGTCGTCGACGTCAAGGCCGGCGTCGACTGCTGCTTGGACGTAGGCGATCGCGTTGGCGAGCGTGAAGGCGATTTCCTGCACGGCCGTCGATCCGGCCTCGCGAATGTGATAACCGGAGATCGAGATCGTGTTCCAGCTCGGCACGTGCTCGGAGCAGTACTCGAAGATGTCGGTGATGATCCGCATCGATGGCCGCGGCGGGTAGATGTACGTGCCGCGGGCGATGTACTCCTTGAGCAAGTCGTTCTGGATCGTGCCGCTGATCTGGTCGGCGGACACACCGTTCTCTTCAGCAACCAACTCGTACATCAGCAGCAAAATCGCCGCGGTCGAGTTGATTGTCATCGACGTTGACACCTTGTCGAGCGGAAGATCCGCGAGCAGGAGCCGCATGTCTTGCATCGAGTCAATGGCGACGCCGACCTTGCCGACTTCACCTTCAGCGCGACCGTGGTCAGAGTCGTAACCCATCTGGGTAGGCAGGTCAAACGCACAGCTGAGGCCGGTCTGGCCGGCGTTCAGCAGGAACTTAAAGCGTTCGTTCGTCGCTTCGGCATTGCCGAAACCCGAATATTGGCGCATCGTCCAGAGGCGGCCGGTGTACATCGACGAGTACACGCCACGCGTGTACGGCGGCGCCCCCGGCGCTCCGAGCATCGCTGCAGCATCCCAGTCAGCGAGGTCGTGTTCGTCGTACAGCTTCCTGATCGGGATGCCGGAGTCGGTCTGAGGGAGATCGGAAACGTCAGCCATGTTGGTGATCGTATTGCGACCCAGGCCCGCCGACCCAGTGCAGTCCAAGTTGCTTCCTCAGCGGGCTGCGACGATGGCGACTTCCATCTGCCACTCCGGTCGGGCCAGCTCAGGCACCGTGACCAAGGTCGATGCTGCCCGGTGCGCTCCGAGGAAGGCGTCCCGTGCCGCCATCACCGGCCCCAGCGGCTGGCCGGCAACGACGTAGGTGGTAACTAACACCACGTCGTTCCGCGACATCTGAGCGTCGTCGAGCATCGCTGCGATGTTCTGCCACACGACTGCTGCCTGATCCCCAACGTCAGCCGGTGTCGAACCGTCAGGTGCAGTCGGCACGACACCCGAGGTGTGAAGCCAGCGCGTCGGATTTTCTGTGACCACAGCGTGGTGGTAGTTCGCAGCCGGAGCAGCAATCGAGGTTGGATTGATCGAGCGGTTCACACCATCAGCGTCGCACAGCAGCCTTATGCTCGCCACGATGGACGAAAGGCAGTCACCCGGGCCGATCTCGCGCTGGCTCAGCACTGCACAACCCGAGGCACTGTTCGTCCTGTCAGCCGTAGCTCAGTACATCGGCGCAGCAATCGCCGTTCTGCTCTTCGACTCGGTTGAGCCGCAGACCGTGGCGTGGTTCCGAGTGATGGGTGCAGGCATTGCGCTCCTGGTCATTTCACGCGGCTGGTGGCGCGGGTGGACGCGACAACAGTTGCTTGGCGTTGCGCTGTTTGGCATCACGACAGCGCTGATGAACATCTTCTTCTACTTGGCGATCGACCGCATCGACCTGGGCAAGGGCGTCACGATCGAGTTCATTGGACCGATCCTCGTTGCAGCCTGCACGACACGGTCAGTGCGAAACGGCGTCGCACTGGCGTTCGCCATCGTTGGCGTCGTAGTTCTCGGCGGTGTGGAAGTCGACAACAACCTGGCAGGCCTCGTGTTCATCCTGATCGCGTCTGCGCTGTGGGCGCTCTACATCGTCTTCGGGGCCCGGGTCGCGCACGTCGATCGCGGCGTCGCCGGCCTCGGTCTCGGCCTCGTCATCGGCACAATCGCGACCGCTCCCATCGGCGCACCGTGGAGCGGACCGGTCTGGGTTTCCCCTCTCCTGCTCGGTCTATGCCTCCTCGTTGGCATCTTCTCCAACGCCGTCGGCTACGGCATCGACCAGTTCACCTTGCGGCGCATTCCGATCCGGCGCTTCTCGCTCCTTCTTGCGCTGCTTCCGGTCACCGCATCGCTCGTCGGGTGGATCGCCCTCGATCAGCGCCCTTCGACGATCGACGTCATTGGCATTGCGTTGGTGTTGGTTGGTGTCGCTGTGCAGGAACGCGACGAAATCGAACGTGTCGAGCGCGTTGTCCAGACCGATCCTGCCTGACCTCGCGCCCTTGAATTGCCCTGACCGATCGGGAACCGCCGACCCCCGGCTCACTTGACACCGCAGCTACTGTTG
>JBLIKS010000219.1:0-5148 GCA_047635555.1 Candidatus Azotimanducaceae bacterium | reverse complement strand
TCTGGCCGAAGACCAATGCGGCCTTCTCGTACACGCCGGACTCCATCATCTCCAGGCGGAGGTCGGTGCCTTCACGTGTCCGCTCACCCACACCGGCAAACACAGACACACCACCGTGCTGGGATGCAACACGGTTGATCATCTCGGTGATGAGGACCGTTTTGCCCACGCCAGCACCGCCGAACAAACCAATCTTGCCGCCTGCGACGTATGGGGTGAGGAGGTCGACGACCTTGATGCCCGTTTCGAACATACGAGCAGAGGGCTCGAGCGAATCGAAGGTCGGGGCGGGACGGTGGATGTCCCAGCGTTCCATCTCATCGAGACCCTCTGGCTGGGTGTCGAGCGCTTCGCCCCACACGTTCCAGACGTTTCCGAGGACGCCGTCGCCCACGGGAACCTGGATTCCGTGACCTGTGTTCCGCACAGGGGTGCCTCGGACGAGGCCGTCAGTCGGCTTCATGCAGATGGCGCGGACGCGGCTGTTGCCGAGCTGCTGAGCGACTTCGGCGAGCACAATTGTGGACTCGCCTTCCAGCTCGATGGTGAACTCGATGGCCGAGTTCAGCTCGGGCAGAGCGCCACGGGGGAACTCGACGTCGATGACGGGGCCAGCGATGGCGACGACCCGGCCGTCTTGCAGTTCATTCTCTGTCATGGTCATGACTTGGTATCTCCTGGTGTGAGGTCTTCGTCGTCATCATCGTCGTCGTCAACAGAGTTGTCGGGACGCTCGATCGTTGCGGTTGCGGTCCCACTGTCGGGGACCGTTGCGGCCGCAGCCTGAGCTGCAGTTGCGGAAGAAGCGGCGGTGGTGGTCGGCGCCGATGGGGCATCGAGCTGGGCACCCAAGAAATCGTCGCCCATGTCGACGTAGCCGCCGATGTTGTCGCCGTCGTCGAGTGCTGCTGCACCGCCGACGATCTCCATGATTTCAGAGGTGATGGATGCCTGACGTGCACGGTTCATCACAATGCTGAGGCTCTTGATGAGGTCTTCGGCGTTGTCGGTTGCGGACTTCATTGCTCGCTGGCGGAAGGCGTGCTCAGAGGCAGCTGCGTTGAGCAGTGCAGCATAGATACGAGCCTCGACGTAACGCGGAAGCAACGTGTCGAGAATCTCCGTCGGGTCTGGTTCGAACTCGTATGAGCTACCAGATCCGTCGGTGCTACCGGCTTTGCCGTCGCCACCGGCAACCGTGGCTGCACTGAGTGGAACGAGGGGTCGCAAGACGACTTCCTGGCTCCCAGCAGAGATAAAGCGGGTGTAGACAAGTTCGACCTTGTCGACCTTGCCTGAGACGAACAGATCAACGACATATTCGCCAATGCGACGTGCATCTTCATAGGTCGGCTGATCGCTAAAGCCCATGAAGGACTGGCTCAGCTGATAATCACGGAAGCGGAAATAACCCTCGGCCTTCTTACCGACAGGAACGATCGTGTAGTCCTTGCCGGACAGCACGTCCGCCTTCACTTCACCCTCAGTCGCACGCTGCACGCCGGCGTTGTAGCCGCCACACAGACCACGATCAGCGGTGATTGCCACGTAACAGGTGGTCTTGATTTCGTCGCGCCCTGCGAGCATCGGAGAGTCGAAAGATGCTCCTGCTGCTGCAAGGTCTTTCACCACTTCGGTGATCTGCTCGGAGTAGGGCACTGCTGCCTGCACTCGTTGCTGGGCTTTGACAATCCGCGACCCAGCGATCAGTTCCATGGCGCGTGTGATCTTCTTCGTTGACTGCATCGCCTTGACGCGTCCACGCAGAATGCGTTCGGTACCACCTGCCATTACGAATTCCTCCAGCTCAGACCACGCTGCGCGACGGCGCTACCGCCGTCGGAGACAGCCGTAACGGCGCCTCGTGCGTGGATCGAAAGGGTCATCAGGACTGTTCCACTCACTCAGTTGCGAGGGTCTTGTTGGACTTGGCGTCGCCCGTCTCATCGGCGTCAACCGAGGCGGGGTCGGTCGGGTTGCCGGAAGCGTCAAGGCCCGAGACGAACTGCGCCTTAAAGGTTTCGACAGCGCCAGCGAGAGCATCAGGAATTTTCTGCGTCTTCAGTTCGTCCATCATGCCGGCATGGTTGGACCGCATGAAGTCAAGCAGCTCCGTCTCGAAGCGAGCCACATCGGAGACCGGCAGGTCGTCGAGGTAGCCCTTTGTTCCAGCGAACAGCGAGACGACTTGGTTCTCAACCGGCATCGGGCTGTTGAGCGGTTGTTTGAGCAATTCCACGAGGCGGTAACCGCGTTCGAGCTGAGCCTTGGAGATGGCGTCGAGTTCGGAACCGAACGTGGCGAAAGCTTCAAGCTCACGGAACTGCGCAAGGTCGAGCTTCAGCGTGCCGGCAACACCCTTCATGGCCTTGGTCTGAGCGGCCGAGCCGACTCGTGACACGGAAATGCCGACGTCGACTGCGGGGCGAACACCCGACTTGAAGAGGTTGTCCTGCAAGAAGACCTGACCGTCGGTAATCGAGATCACGTTGGTCGGGATGAAGGCTGACACGTCGCCGGCCTTGGTCTCAATGATCGGCAATGCAGTGAGTGAGCCTGCGCCATTCTCGTCAGACAACTTTGCGCTGCGCTCGAGCAGACGCGAGTGCAAGTAAAAGACGTCACCCGGATATGCCTCGCGCCCCGGCGGGCGGCGAAGCAGCAGCGAGATCTGACGGTATGCGTCGGCCTGCTTAGAAAGGTCGTCATACACGATCAGTGCATGCTCGCCGTTGTCCATCCAGTGCTGGCCAATGGCACAGCCGGCGTACGGGGCGAGGTACTTGAACGGAGCGGGGTCCCCAGCAGGTGCGGTGACCACAACCGTGTACTCAAGGGCTCCAGCCTGGCGCAGCGTGTCGACAGTCTGGGCGACTGTCGAGCCCTTCTGACCAATGGCGACGTAGATGCACTTCACGCCCAGACCCTTTTGGTTCAGGATCGTGTCGATTGCAATGGCGGTCTTGCCGGTCTTGCGGTCACCAATGATCAGCTCACGCTGGCCACGGCCGATCGGCGTCATTGCGTCGATCGACTTGATGCCGGTCTGGAGCGGTTCGTGCACTGGCTTGCGGCCGAGGATGCCAGGTGCCTGGATCTCCATGCGGCGCTGTTCAACACCGGTCAGTTCTCCGTGACCGTCGACGGGTTCGCCGAGTGCGTTGACGACTCGGCCGATCATGCCGTCACCGACGGGCATCGAGAGAATGCGACCGGTCGCTTTGACGGTCTGGCCTTCTTCGATCTTGTCGACGTTGCCCAGGACAACTGCGCCAATGGCGTCTTCGTCGAGGTTGAGAGCAAGGCCCATCGATCCGTCTTCGAACTCAAGGAGTTCGTTCACGGCCGCGTCTGGCAGGCCGGAGACACGAGCGATACCGTCACCGACTTCGGCGACGCGACCCACGGTGCGGGCTTCGAGCGATGGCACAAAGCCGTCGAGGTTTTTCTTGAGTGCCGACGCAATGTCGTCAGCAGAGATGGTGAGTTCAGCCATTTTCTTGGTCCCTTACGTGGTCCAGGCCTGGCGGCCTTAGAGCCGGCTCTTCAGCTGGTCGATGCGAGTACGAACGGTGTCGTCGATGACGGTGTCACCGATTGTGGCCACGATGCCGCCGAGCACGGAGGCGTCGACGACGGTCTTGAGCGAGATGCTCTTACCGGTGGCGTTTTCGAGTGCGGCCTTCAAGCGAGCCTGTTGGTCGTCGGTGAGCGCAATTGCGGTGCGCACTTCGGCGACGTTGAGGTCCTTTGAACCTGCAGCACGCTGGACGAGTTGATCGACGATGGCAGGAAGGTCGCGGCCACGGCCTGAACCGACGACCATCGACACCAACTGCGTGGTGGTGCTCGTGGCCTTGCCGCCTAGCAGATCTTCCACGATGGCCTGACGCTTTTCAGCGGGGACCTGATCGTCGGTGAGCGCGCTGCGCAACTCTTCACTCGACTCGTAGGAACGAGCGAAACGGAACAACTCGTCTTCGACCTCGTCGAGGGTTCCTTCCGCACGGGCAATCTCAAAGAGTGCTCGGGCGTAGCCCTGAATGCGTGCGTCGCTCATGATGCGGCTCCTGTGCTGCTACCAACGCGTGCGATGAAGCTTTCGATGAGATCCTGGTGTGCGGCATCGTCGAGCGTGCCGTTGACGACACTGTCGATAGCGCCGGACGAGTACCGGGCGATCTCGGCACGGAGCTCGTCGCCACTGCGACCAGCAGCTGAGACAAGCTCGGCTTCGGCGCGGGTTTCGAGGTCGACCATTTCGGCATCGATGCGAACTCGGCCATCGGCCAAGAGCGCTTCGGCCTGGGTGTCGGCGTCAGCGTAGAGGCGGCTGCGTTCTGCGTCAATGTCGCCCTTGGCTGCGCGGATCTTGCTGGCCTCAGCCTCGGCCGCCGACGCTGCTGCGGCGGAGTCGTCGAGATCCTTCTGGATGCGGGCCGTACGGTCCGACATGCTTTTCTTGATCGTCGGGCCGGCGAACTTGATGATCAAGCTGAAAACAATGATCGAGGCAAGCGAGCCAATGATCATCTCGCCTATCGGCGGCAAGATCGGGTGCAACGAAGTCGAACCGACCCCGTCGTTCGGGACGTACTCGGCTGCAATCAGTGAGAGAGTGGAGACGAAACTCATGCGTTGACTCCCATCGAGTTGTTGACGGCGTCAGAGACGACTGCGGCACTCGGTGCCTTGCCGGTGGCGAGTTCGCCAGCGCGCGAGGCAACCGCAGCAACCGCGGCAGCGACCTGTGAGCTCGCTGCCGCACGAGCGGCTTCGACTTCGGCGGTCGCTACAGCCCGCTTCTCAGCGATGCGCGCATTGACAGCAGTGAGCTTTTCGCTGCGCTCAGCCTCGAGGGTAGAACGAGCGGCTTCGACTCGGCCCTGGGCGTCGGAGCGAACCGATGCAACCTGAGCTTCGTACTCAGCAACTTCGGCGCGGGCCGAAGCAGTCAGTGTTTCTGCCTTCTCGAAGTCACCACGGATGCTCTCGTAGCGAGCAGTCATGCCGGCCCGAAGCTTCGGGAACAGCACGTAGCGCAGCACGACGGCAAGCACCACGAACGACCCGAAACCCCAGATCAGTTCTTTGACCTCGGGCATGATCGGGATGAGTTCGGGGCAGCCGGTCGACGTGGTGTCGCTC
>JBLIKS010000218.1:0-5148 GCA_047635555.1 Candidatus Azotimanducaceae bacterium | reverse complement strand
GATCGCCGTGAAGAATCCCCAGATGATGAGGGCGAGCCCCCCGGCGATGACGAAACTTGCAATCAAGAGGCCACGGTCAGGCCGTCGACGACGCGGCGTTGCGCTCGCTTGCCTGATCTCGTCGGCCGGCAGTAAGGCATTGGCCTGATCAGCACCGGTTGCGTCGATGTCGGTCACCTCTTCAGTATGCCGGACCAAAGCGCCCACACCGCGGTGACAGTAGACGCCCGGTGCCTGGTGCCACTCGGTCAAGTGGAAGCGGTAGATTTTGCGCGCTATGGACGGCCACGATTTCGATGCAACTGAGGCTGTCGACAACAGCGGGCTGACAGGTGGCGGCCTGGTTGGTCGCGTGCTTGCGGACCGGTACCGCATTGCCGAGGTTGTCTCGGCTGGAGCGAACACGATTATCGCGAATGCTTTCGATATCGACGGCAATCAGCCTGTCACCTTCAAGATCGTGCGTCCCGAACTTGCGGGTTCCGAAGAATTTCGTCGAGATTTCCGCAAGCAGGCAGAACTTGCGACTGCATTGAGCCATCCAAATATCGCTCAGGTGCTTGACTGGGGCGACGTCGATATCGACGGCGAGTCAGCGCTCTTTTGGGTTGTCGAATACCTGAGCGGTGGCAGCTTGCGCGATCTTCTCGACCGAGGTCGGCTCCTTGAGCCGTCGCAGGCGCTTGTGGTCGGCCTCGAGGCTTGCCGAGCGCTTGACGCAGGGCACCAGCGCGGGATTGCCCATACCGAGGTGACCCCATCGAAGCTGGTGTTCGGCGAAGACCGCCGTGTCCGAATTGTCGATTTTGGCATGGCAGAACTGATTGGGCGCAGTGCCTGGGATGAACCAGCCACCGTGGCGACCCACGTTGCTCGCTACGCCTCGCCGGAGCAGGCACTCCGCGTTGACGTTGGTCCCAAAACTGACGTGTACTCACTCGCGCTTTCGCTGCTCGAGGCCGTGACCGGCGCGGTGCCGTTCTCGGCCGACTCGACGGTGTCGACGCTCGCCGCCCGAGTTGGCAAGCTGATGCCGGTGTCCGCCGACCTCGGCTCGCTCGCGGCAGTCCTCGAACGTGCAGGGCGTCCCGAAGCAGACGATCGCTTCTCCGCAGTCGAATTCGGTCGGGGTCTCGTTGCTGCCGCCGAGACGCTGCCGCGGCCCGAGCCGATTCCGATCGTTGCGGCCACACTCTTTGACACGTCCAAAATGCGCCGGCCCACAGATCCGACGGGGGGATTCGAACGACCCGCTTCGGCCGATCTCGAAGCCGACGTTGCCGCCGCCGTCGCTGACGCCGAATCGCAAACTGTCGACCAAACTGCCGACGAGGCCTTGATCATCCTGCCTGACGTTGCTGATCCTCCGACCGGTGCAGTCACAGTGGCGAGTGGGTTCGACCGAGCGGCGTCGGTAGCCGAAGCAACGACGCAGATCGCGGCGACCGCGCCGACGATCTCGAGTTCGCCAGCGACCGAACAAATGCCGATCACACAGTTTGCAGACGCCCCGGCGGCAGCGACCCTGTACGACGACGAGCGTCCGAAGCGGCGGGTTGGCGCAATGGTGACCTTGTCGCTGTTCGTTCTTGCCGGGCTCACGGCGGTTGCCTTCGCGGCGTTCTTCCTCCTCCGAACGAAGTCATATGAAGTTCCTGAACTCTCTGGAGTTGACGAAGCGGTCGCGCTGAACGAAATTGCCGGCAACGACTGGCTGGTCTTTACTGAGCTTCAACGCAGTGACGAAGAGCCCGATGCTGGCCAAGTGATTCGAACCTTCCCCGCCGCAGGTGCGGTCTTGGAAGAAGGGGACGAATTCCGCATTTACGTCAGCGAGGGGCCGCTCTTTCGCGTGCTCCCTGAGCTGGCAGAACTGCCGCTTGCTGACGCTCAGGCGCTGCTTGAAGCAATCCAGCTGACGAGCTTTGTCGATGCTGAGGTCTTCGACGAAACACGCTCCATCGGCATGGTCCTGGGATGGCGGGTCGTCGGCGCCGGAACGAGTCTCGCCGGAGACCAGGTGCTGCCTGGCACGAGCATCGCGCTCACAACATCGAAGGGTCCGGCACCGCGTATCGTGCCCAATGTCGTCGGCTTGACGCTGGAAGACGCACAGGCTGCTGCGGCTGCTGTACAGCTCAGCGTGGTGGCTGGAGAAGATGTTTTCAGCAACGATGTACCCGTCGGCATCATTGTCAGCCAAGACACAGCCGCTGAGAGCGAATTGCCTCGTGACGGCTCGTTCACGGTGGTGCGCTCGAAGGGTCTCGACCTCATTGCCCTGCCCGAATTGGATGGCCTGTCGTTCACCGATGCGCAGAACGCACTCATCGACGCCGGGTTCACCATTGGAAGCTTGCTGGGTACAACCGAGGGGTCATTCGAGTCGATCAGCATCTCGGCTGAGCCTGTTGGCGACTTGTACCGGCGGGGCACTGCGGTCGATCTGATTTTCCTGTAATCCGAGCAGAAACGGTTGCGCGTTGGAGAGCAACGATCTTCGACGATCTTCGACGATCTCCAGGACGTCTTCTTGCTGTGACGTCGTGACGACCTGCCCGGTCGAGATCGATTCATTGAGCGCTGCCGTTTCGTTTCATTCGGGCTGGAATCACTAGATTCGCTCGTGTTGTCCGGCGTAGGTGCCGGGCCGAATGACAGTGGGAGAATCAATGGCTTCGCTTGACGGACGTGTAGTGATCGTTACTGGTGCTGGTCGTGGGATCGGCCGGGAGCACGCGCTGTTTTTCGCCCAAGAGGGGGCCCACGTCATCGTCAATGATCACGGTGGAGCGAACGACGGGTCAGGCGGCGACACCACACCTGCCGAGGAAGTTGCAGCCGAGGTGCGCGACCGTGGTGGTCAAGCGATTGCGAACACCGATGATGTGTCGAGCTGGTCGGGTGCCGAGCAGATGGTTGCAACCGCAATCGAAGTCTTCGGCGATCTGGATGTTGTTGTCAACAACGCTGGCATCTTGCGCGACCGCACGCTGGCCAACATGACCGAAGAGGAGTGGGACTCCGTGATTGCGGTCCACCTCAAAGGTCACTTTGCGCCGACCCGCCACGCCGCTGCCTATTGGCGCGACGAGCACAAGGCCGGGCGCGGCAAGCGTCGCAACCTGGTCCACACCTCGAGCACGTCCGGGTTGTTCTCTAACCCTGGGCAGGCCAACTACGGCGCTGCCAAGTCCGGAATTGCCACGATGAGCCAGATCGCTGCCAAAGAACTGCAGCGCTACGACGTCGTCAGCAACTGCATTGCGCCGGGTGCACGTACTCGCCTCACGTTGGCGACACCGGGCCTCGAAGACATCATGGCGGCACCGGACGCTGGCTTTGACAACTGGCACCCGGCGAACGTCTCGCCGCTGGCGGCCTACCTGAGCACGGAGGGTTGTCCGTTCACCGGGGAGACCTTCTACGTGAAGGGCGGAGTGGTGAAGCGTGTGAAATCCTGGGAGATGGCTGACCGCATTGAAAAGTCTGGCGCCTGGACCGTCGAGGAGTTGGCCGACACGATGGCACCGATGGCGCAGAAGCCGCCCGTCGTTGCCGATATGGACTGACAGCCGATTTCGGCGCCGAACGCTATTCGGCTGCGGGCGCTGGCTCGGTGATGTTGGCGATTTCTTGAGTGATTTTCTCGGTGAAGTCGTTTGCCGGGATTGCGGTTTGCATCGCCATCATCTTCATCATGTCGCCTTGGACTTTGATTTTGCCTGACATGAAGGCTTGCATGGCAACGGCCTGATTCTGCTCGACGAACAGCGCCTGTGCGGTGGCGTAGTCGGTGCTGATGGTGGCGTCGGGCTCGTCGAGTGCGCCGAGCTCAAGCTGGAGCGCTCCGGTCGAGGTATCGAAGTACGCATCAACCTGGCCGTCGCCAAAGGGCACTTCGATGACCGACAGGTTGATCTGGATGCTGACGTTCACCTCAGGCACCTCATCGGCGTACTTCTCACGAATCGATCGTGCCGCGGTCATCCAGTCTTCGCTCAAGAACGCATGGGTCATAGAACGCACGATACCTGTGAGCTGGGCCGCAGGGAGAAACGCGGGACGAAGGTTCCCGTGCGCCATAATTTGGCAATGACGCGACGAGTGATTTTGGTGATGGTTGCAGCGACGCTGGTTGCGTCGAGCTGCTCGGCTGGGAGCGATGACGCTGTTTCCGAGGCTGCTCCGGGTGATACCGAAATCGAAGCGGAACTGATCGATGACGCTGAAATCAACACTGAACTTGGGGACCCCAATCCAGGCGGGTCCGACGAGGCGCAGGCCGACGAACCGCCCGTGTCGGCTGCCGACTCTGCAGCAGCTGGCCCGGACGAACTCGATGAAGACGCGCAGGCAATCCTCGATGAACTTCTGGCGAACGGCTTCTGTGACCCGGCCGACGTCGAAGAGGACGGCGTGGTCACCGCCATGCACTTCGTCGTGAAGGGTCAGGTGCAGCCACCTTGCTCAGGTGAGGTCGATCCTCGCCTCGACGCAGCTTGGACTGCGATGGCCGACGTGACGTCGGCTGCGTTGTTGAGCGATATTTCGCTCTTGGCAGGTTTTGAAGGGTGCGATACGTGCGACACGCTTGCGTTCGTCACCACGCTCGACGAAGACGCGGAGTTCTTTCTCATGGCCATTGACGTTCAGGCCGGTGCTGAAGACCTCAACGAACTCGCCCTGACCATGCAGCATGAGCTGACCCACGTGTTCACCCAGGTTCCTGGGACCCAGCTCGACATTTCGATCTCCGCTCAAGAGTGCACGACGTATTACAACGGAACCGGTTGCCTCCGCGAAAGTGCTTACACGTGGCAATGGATCCAGCAGTTCTGGGACGCGGAGGCGCTGGCCACCATTCCCGCGGACGGCGACGTCAACGAGGAAGCAGGCGAAGCACGATGCGTGACTGACGCTCCGTACACCGGCCCCTATGGCGCCAGCAATCCTGAAGAAGACATCGCCGAGGTGTTTGCGGCCTACGTGTTCGACGTTGATGTCAGCACAGCACTCGACGAGAAGCTCGCCTTTTTCGACCAGTACCCGGAGTTTCGCGAAGTGCGTGAACGCGCCGAGGCGCTCGGGCGCTGGGACGCCGACTACTCCTTTGAGGACTGCTGATCGACCGAGGACTGCTCAGGC
>JBLIKS010000217.1:0-5155 GCA_047635555.1 Candidatus Azotimanducaceae bacterium | reverse complement strand
CTCGCTTTACTGACCGTTGCGGGCAGGTCACCCACGAGCTGTGCGCCAAGCCCGATCGGGGCGTAAAACGCCGCTGCTGCCAGTCGTTCCACCTGCGTGGTACCGGGTCGCGTCATGGCGCCTTACTCAGGAAAAGATCGGGCAGTCGTCATCGCCGATCGGGCAATTCGGAGCGCTCGACTTCACCAACAGGAAGCAGGAACTGCAGAGCTGTTCGTTCTGCTGCTTTGGCTGCAGACGCTCATCGCCTTCACCCTTGGGCTCGGGCTCGTCGTCGTCGTCGTCTTCTTCAGCGTCGGCAGCGACCAAGCGATCCTTGAGAATCTTGTCGAGGTCTTCTTCGACATCGTCATCAAGTTCGTCGTCGTCATCGTCGTCGTCGTCGTCTGCGGCCTTGCGCTTCGTCCGGGGCTGAGCGGCCTCGTCGTCGTCGTCGTCGTCGTCGTCATCATCTGGGATGGCGTCGTCATCATCAGAGGGTTCATTGTCTTCAGAGCCGTCATCGTCTTCATCAAGTTCGGGCTCGACTTCTTCCTCTTCGGTCTCGACTTCTTCCTCTTCGGTCTCTTCTTCGGGGATGTCGTCTTCAGCCATGGTGAATTCTCGTCAGGTCGATGCGCCTTGCCTCATGCAAGTGCCGCTGCCGGCGGAGCATACGCTCACGTCGGGTCAGCAGAGATGACCAGAAACAGTGACACCCGTCACAGCCCGCGTGCGCTGGAGGTCCGTCAGGAATCAGCGGCGTCTCGACGGGCTTCCGCTCGACGCTCTGCCTCAAGTCGCTCGAGTTCTGGGGCCTCGGTCGTCATGTGCGTCATCGTTGCAGCAATGGCGTGATGGCCAGCCTTTTCAGCGATCAAGCGGTGCATCTCAAGTGCAACACGCCGATACGACGGGTGGCCTTGCGGCGACGATCGAAGTTCGAGCATGTGCATTGCCTCACGGGCGTTGAACTGCATGCTGTAGCGCATTCGGTACGCCATCGACACCGCATACGGCGCCTGTTCGGCAAAATCGGTGTGGAGCGCGTCGTAGAGGCCAGCTGAGCGCTGCATTGCCTCGTCGAACTGGGCGCCGACGCCAGCTTCGTCAACCAGTTCAGGCCGCGTGTAGCCGTGGTTCGGTGTGAGGCGCTGCCATTCGATGGTGAGCATGCGATGGCGTTGCATGTCGCGAAAGGCCCCATAGTCGCTCAAAATATCGAAGCGATAAAAGCTGCGCTCGAACGCTCGGCCGGGCTTGTGACGGCGATTCTCGCGATCACCGACGTACGCCCGCATCAGCGACACCTTCTCGTCAACGCCAAGATTTCTGACCTTCTCGAGCAGTTGTTGCTCAGGCAGCGAGGAGTGCGCGTAGCAAATAGACGCCAACAGCTTGTCTTCAGCTTCAGGGTCGAAATCGACGAGCTCGACTTCAGACGCCACATCGACCGGCGCGTCACCGAAGAGGTCATCGACGATCGCCTTGGTACCGGTCCGCGTCTCGGTCAGATAGTCGCTCCATCGGCCACCCCGGTCAGGAATGTCGACCCTGCGCAAGAAGCTCGGAATGACTTTTCGCAACTCGTGCAGCATGAGGTCGGCGTAGTCGCGAGCCTCAGGCAATGCACTCGCTCGCATTCGCAGGAGCAGGGCTTCGAATGCCTGGCCGGTTCCGTAGATACCGACGTTCGACGTCGCTGCTGCCGGCAGAATGCCGCGGACAGCATCGAGCGCTTTGGCCTTGGTGGCCATGCGATAGACGAACTCGCTGTTGTCTCCGCGTGGCACCGTGTTGCGGACGAACTCGGTGACGGTTTCGGCGCACTGGCTGTAGCTGTCGAAGATTCGGTCGAGGTCACCGACGTAGCGCGTACCGAGCGGGCCGGCGAGGACCGCGGGGTCTCGGTAGTACCGGTATCGGCCACCGAGCCGCAAGTCGTATGCGATGTAGCGAGTGCTCTGCTCGAGGTAGCTCATGAGTCGACCCCACTCGAGCACCTTGGTCAAGATGTTCGAGGCCTGCTCACACGCCAGGTGGACTCCACCAAGCTGAGCAACCGAGTCGTCTCCGTAATCGAAAAACACTCGCTCGTACAATTCTTCAGCACGATCGAGGCCAATCGTGGCATCAACCGAGTGATCACCGGAGATGTCGAGATCGCCAACAAATTCGTCGAGGAACAACCTCCTGAGCGACTTCGGACTTCGGCTGTACCGGGCGAACAACGCGCCCTTGACGACCTCTGGAAGATTGACGAGTGCGAACACCGGCCCATCGAGGTTCGTGAAGTACCGACGAAGAATGTCGGCCTCGTCCGATGTGAAGGACTCTGGGACGTAGACGGCCACAGGTGAGACTCTACGACGCTCAGAGCCCGACAACGGGTATTACCGCAATTGTCAGGCGCTATCGCAATTGTCAAGCGCTATATGGTTGAAGCAATGGAGCCCATCGAAATCACAATCATTGGCGTGACCTTGCTGGCCTTCGCTGCGGTCTCACGGCGACTCGACTCGTCGCCGCTCACGATGCCGATGGTCTTCGTCGCGACGGGTGCAGCCATGTCGGCGCTAAACATCGTCGAGGTTGGTGCCGAGATCGAAGCCGTCGGCCTCCTCGCCGAAATCACACTGGCCGTCATCTTGTTCAGTGATGCCACGCGTCTGTCACTCCCCCGCGTTTGGCGATTCATCGCCATACCCGGGCGGCTGCTCGGAATCGGGCTACCGCTCACGATTCTCGCAGGCGCGCTGGTCAACCTTCTGCTGTTTGACGACTGGCCGTGGGCGCAAGCGTTGCTCCTCGCTGCAGTTCTTGCGCCAACCGACGCAGCGCTGGGCAGCGCTGTCCTCTCCAACGAGAGCGTGCCGATGCGCGACCGACTGGCATTGAACGTGGAATCAGGTCTCAATGACGGACTGGTCGTTCCCGTGGTTGCTGTATGCACCAGCCTGCTACTAGAGAGCAGCCGGTCCACCGCCTCATGGATCGGTTTCGTTGCCCAGCAGATCGGCGTCGGCGCGCTCGCGGGCGCGCTGATTGGGTTTGGCGGAATCGGGGTCTTGCGGCGGGCTCGCTCAGCTGGTTGGTCCGATGTGCGCTACGAGCAGATCGCCACGTTCGCATTGCCGGTGGTGGCATTCTGCGGGGCGGCGGCGCTCGGTGGTAACGGGTTCATCGCAGCATTTGGTGCTGGGCTGGCATTCGGAAGTGGCGGACTGCATCGGGGCGTCCAATCAGACGGGGATGACATGGCCGGGCCAGAAGAGGCCGAGCACCTCGCGGAGTTCACCGAGGATGCTGCTGAGCTTCTCGGGGTGATCACCTTCTTCGTCTTTGGCAACCTCTTCGTTGGCGATGCGCTCGGCGAGTTCGGCCCGGCGGTCATCATTGCTGCGCTTGCCAGTCTCACGATCGTTCGCATGATTCCCGTCGCCATTGCTCTGACCGGGTCGGGCCTCGATACCGCGGCAAAAGGTTTCATCGGGTGGTTTGGCCCACGTGGACTGGCGTCGATCGTGTTCGGCATTCTGCTCCTCGAAGAGCTGGAGGAACGCTCCGAAAGCGCCGACCAACTCGTCGGCGTGATCTCCCTCACCGTCACACTGTCGGTATTCCTGCACGGAGCTACCGCGGCGTACGGGGCACGTCGCTACGGAGCCCACGCAGCCGACGTAGAGCCCATGCACGAACCGGTAGCGCTGCCTCGCATGCGTGGCAGCCGGCAGCCTCAGCCATAGACGACGGCGGCGTCCGGTTCGACGACGATCTGCAAAGAACGGGCTCGACCACTGCGGCGTCCGTCGATGCAGACATCGAGGGGGCGATCAAAGGTCCAACTGCGTTCGCGAAATGACCGCGTCTCGATCGCTGGGTGCGGAACGTGGCCGCCGGTCGGCAGCCGCCGACGAGCCTCCCACCGTTGACGCAGCCCGAATTCGCTTCCCCATTCGACGCTCTCGGCCCGGCCGTCGTTTGGATGTCCACGCGACACCACGTGCCAGTCGCCGAGGAACTGCGCATTCATCACCATCAGTACCGGCCCTCGCCACCAGCCTCCACTCCAGCTGGGCGATTGCACTGTCACGTGCGCAACGGCAGTGGTTTCACGCTCATCGTCGAGCCGAACTCGCAGCAGATCGATCGGGAATTCGACCAGCAACAAACGGTCGTCAAGCGGCCGAGCCCCGATCGTGCGGTGCAGGTCACCGCTCGTGGGAGCCACCGGCGCACCGACATCAGCGGTGAGCAAATGAGCGATGGCCTGATCCGAGTCAGCGAGCTGAAGATCCAACGGTCGAGTGACCTCGATCCCCCAGGGCTTGCCCTTTTCGATGGTCACGCGGGAGCTGGCTGCTCAGTCTCGTTGTCGCGCCTGCTGGTTGGTGCGGCGCTGTCCGACACGACCCCACGGAATGCGGCCTCGGCGGCCTCTCCTGCGGCCCGACGGGTCCCTCGCAGCGGAGCGACAACCGACAGTTGCCTGAGGAGGTCGATGAGCTGACGCGTCGTCCTGACGAAGTCGCCGCCGGTCATCTCCTCATTGTCAACAACTTCGGCAAAACCCTCGCCGGCGACCCAGGCGTAGGCGATCGCCGCGAAAGTTGGATCCGGATCGCGATGCTCGGCAACTTCTGCAGCACGCTCCTTGGCGTTCAGGTTCTCGCTGAGCGCGGCCATGCGGGTCCAACGTGACCTCATGTCATCGGAAGAGAACCAGGGGCGTGGCGGCGCCTCTGGGCTGCGGTGCTCGTAGACCACTGTCGACACGAGCGCAGCCAAGTCAGCAGGGCTGAGGCCGTCGAACAGGCCGGCACGGAGCGCCTCGGCAACGAACAGGTCGGATTCGTGGAAAATCCGGGACAACATTTCGCCGGCCTCGGTCAACTCCCACATGTCGAGGTCGGCGTACCCGAACGTTTCGAGCACGACCAGAATCCGGTCGAAATCGCGAGCCAGCGTGGAGGTCTTGCCGTCGACACGGCCCTCGATCTCGGCGACCTCGCGTTCGGCCTTGGCAGCTGAAGCCATCGCACTGAGTCGCTGCTTCAGGTCGGGGTCTCGGGCAACCGGGTGCATCTCGGCGCTCATCGCCGCATCCCCGCTCTCGCTGCGGATCTTCGGCGCTGCTTGCAGCTTCGCCTTTCGCAGTCGGTATGCCACTTCCTTG
>JBLIKS010000216.1:0-5162 GCA_047635555.1 Candidatus Azotimanducaceae bacterium | reverse complement strand
CGGTCGTTAGTCAGCTACGTGAGGTTCAGTCACCTCCGGCAAGCTCGACGGTCAGCTCGGCGCGCACATCGGTTGCCGATGCGGCGACGATCAGCCGGTAGGGGCCAGGGTCGATGACCCACCCAGGCCCGCTGGAGTCCCATCGAGCGAAAGCCCGTTCGGTCAGCTCGATCTTTGCGGTTTCTGTTTCGCCAGGTCCGAGGTGCACCTTGGCGAAGCCAGCCAACACCTTCATGGGCCGCTCCACCTGCGAAGTCGGGGGCGCGACATAGAGCTGCACAACGTCCGTGCCGGGGCGATCGCCGGTGTTGGTCACCGTGACCTCAAGAGTCAGGTCGGGGCCGACGCCGTGACAGACGGAATTTCCCCACTCGAAGGTGGTGTAGGAGCCGCCGTGACCGAAGGGGATCAGCGGTTCGATTCCGGCGCGCTCGAATCCGCGGTGGCCGACGAAGACGCCCTCGCCGTAGGCCACCGTGCCACCGCTTCCGGGGTAGTGAAGGTAGGAGGGAGTGTCACTCTCGTGTCGGGCCCAAGTTGTGGGCATCCGTCCACCTGGTTCGGCGTCTCCGAACAGAACATCGGCGATTGCCTCGCCACCTTCTTGGCCCGGGTACCAGGCCAGGAGCACCGAGGAGACATCGTCGAACCACGGCATCGACAGGGGAGCGCCACAGTTGAGGACGACGACGGTGTTCGAGTTTGCTGCGACGACGCGACGTACGAGCTCGTCCTGGTTGTTCGGAAGCGAGAGCGACTCCCGGTCGGCGCCCTCTCGTTCCCACTCCGACGACGAGCCGACGACGACGACCGCCACGTCAGCTGCGCTGGCGGCCTCTTCGGCCTCATCGAGCAGGGTCGCCGAGTCGGGCCCGGCCGGGCCGCATCGAGCATCGACGAGCGCGATAGGCAGCCCGCCCGGTCCCGGTTGCGTCTCGACGACGACGTCGTAGGGCACGGCAGCATCGAGATTGATCAAAGCATCCGTGGCGTTCATGCCGAGTCCGGCACTGAAGCAGTCGTCGGCGGTGTCTGCGATCAAGGAGCCGTTCACCAGCAAACGCGCACGAGCGAATCCGACTCCGACGATTCGATGCGGGCCCGACACGGTGGGCGTCATGGTGAAGCGCAGGCGCACCGACATCTCTTCGACCTCGTCGGGCCACGAATCGCCCATCCAGACGTTGAAAATTGATTCGGGAGACTGGACATCGAACGGTTCGCCAGCGAAGCCGCGACCAGCAAAGAACTCCACCGCGATCGAGCCCGGCTCGATCCACTCGACCGGTACGGACGGCGCGTTTCGCGTCATGTCGACACCGCAGGCATGAGTGATGTGCACGGGTCGGCTCGCGGTTGCTTCCAGGAGGCTGCCCTGTCGGTGCGGCCGAAGTGACGCGGAGCCGCCACCCATCAGCGCAGTCTTGGCCACGCCGGGGCCGATCAGGGCCACCCGCTGGCTGGAGTCGAGGGGGAGGACGGCGGATTCGTTCTTGACCAGCACCATCCCCGCTGAGGCTGCATCGCGCACGAGCGCGCGATGCTCGGTGTGCTCGATCGATACCTCCTCATGATCGGTGGAGGCGTTGAGGCGGCCACGCCATGCGAGGAAGTTGAGTATCCGCTCGACCTTGTCGTCGAGGACCGCTAGATCGACCTCGCCCGCATCGATTGCGGTGAGCAGTTTGCCGTTCCCCCAGTGCCTGCCAGGGCCAGGCATCTCGAGGTCCAGGCCAGCGGTGGCCGCCGAGACTCCTTCTTTCACCGCTCCCCAGTCACTCACGACGAGGCCCTGAAAGCCCCACTCCTCTTTCAGAATTCCGAGGAGGAGGTCGCGTTGAGCGCACGCGTGCTGGCCGTTCACGAAGTTGTAGGCGGCCATGACCGACTTCACGTCGGCTTCTCGGACCGCGGCCTCGAACGGGCGGAGATACACCTCGCGAAGCGCTCGTTCATCGACCGCGACGTCGATGGTGTGCCGCTCGTGTTCTTGTTCGTTGGCGACGAAGTGCTTGATGCACGCTCCGACACCGAGGGACTGGACGCCGTTGATGTACGCAACGGCGACTTTCGCGCTCAGTTCCGGGTCTTCGCTGAAGCACTCGAAGTGGCGCCCGGCGCGTGGCGAACGATGAAGGTTGACGGTAGGACCGAGGAGGACATCAACCTTGCGATCGATGCACTCCTCGGCCAACGCGACACCGAGTCTCTCGATGAGGGCCACGTCGAAGGTGGCGGCCACGGCAGATGGGCCGGGCAGCAGGAGTGCCGGACCCATACTGCGCCCGCGCGCTCCAACGGGACCGTCGCTCACTGTCCACTCTGGTACCCCTAATCGTTCGCATCCACCAACGATCCACGTTGTGCGGCCGACGACCATCGCGGCCTTCTCTTCGACCGTCATTGCCTCGATCAGCGCCGAAACGGCGTCGGCGTGGTGCATCAGGCCGACGCCTCATCGGGGTGCCGGGTGGCCAATTGATCTGCCCAGTGTCCTCGGCCAGTCGCTCGGAGTCGATCGAGGTAGGCGGGTAGGTGACCACGGGTGTGAAACGGGCCGCCCTCGCCGAGGACGGTCTGCATCGGATCGCGTGGCGCATAGCTCCTGTCGAGCTGCGTGGCCGTCCAATCCTCCAGTAGAGCCCGTCCGTTCTTGCGCGCAGAAGTGTCCGATCCGGCGAGGTCGAATTGCTCGTGCGGATCGCTGGCGATGTCGAAGAGCATTTCGTCGGGCCAGTGGGCGTGGAATCCGTCATGCCACGTCTTCAAGTAGAGATAGTCGCCGAACCGTACGCCGCGTTGGCACGCCCATGCGGCCTGGCTCAAGATGAGATGATCTCGCGAGGGCACGTCATCATTGCGCAAACCATCTGCAAGCGAGACCCCGTCCCAGTGTCCAGGCACCTTCAGACCCGCAAGCTCTACGAGGGTCGCCGCAATGTCGAGGTGGTAGTGCAGGCCGTCGTCGACGCGGGGCGCCAGCCCGGGCCAACGGAGCACCGAAGGGATGTGACACGTTGCTTCGTCGGCTGCCTGGTGGTCGCTGTAAACACCGAGTTCGCCGAAGGCCTCGCCGTGATCCGATGAGATCAGAACTGCGGTGTCTTCGAGGACACCGAGATCAGCGAGCTTGTTCATCAGCGTGCCGACGGCGTCGTCGGCGTAGCGAATGCCGACGTCGTAGCCGTCAAAGGTCGTCTTGACGTCACCCAGGGTCGACAGATCCCACGGCTGGCGCGGCCCCGGCGTCCCCCACTCGTCGGGCACGAAGCCAGCGGGCTCTTGAGCGGAATGGGGTCCGGAAAGTTCCCAATTGTGTGCTCTGACATCTTCGGTGTGCCACGCAGGGATCGGGTCGGACGAGAAGGGATTCCCGTATTCCTCGGGAGTGTTGTACGGCGTGTGCGGGTCCCAGAGGTGCACGTGCAGGAACCAATTGTCGGACTGGCCTCGCCGGTCCATCCAGTCGAGGACGCCCGGGAGGACCTGATCCGCCCGCTCGGTGCCAATCCCGCGCGTCAGGTTCATCGCCTCCATGAAGCCGTTGTTCCACCACGAGGCTGCGTGACGGAACGGAAAGCTGGAGAACGAAGCGGTGTTCCAGCCCGACCAGTAGAACTGGCCTGCCCATGACTGGGTGGCGATTTTGCCGAAGAAGCGCCGCCCCGGGCCCTCCGACGCAAGGTCCGCGGCGGTGCCGCCATGTCCAGCGACCCCATTGCGGATGCCGAACATGCCCGTGATGAGCGCTGTACGGCTCGGCAAACACGGCACGTCGGAGGCGTACACATTGCTGAATCGCACCCCCTCCGCGGCGAGCGCATCGATGTTCGGGGTGGTGTTGCGGTGATAGCCAGCGCAGCCTAAATGGTCGGCTCGCAACGTGTCGATGTCGATGTAGATGATGCGCATTCGCGAATCGTACACTGTACAAATCCGCTCGTACAGCGTACAGTTCGCTGCGTGCCAGCGCGACGACCGATGCCATCAGCGACTGAAACGCCCGTAGCTCAACGCGATCCCGAGCTGCCGTGGTGGCCTGTGGCTCGCCCTCTCAACGGGTCACTCAACCTCGGTTCGATCGCGAGCGCAGCGATCGAACTCATCGACGAAGGTGGCGAGTCCCACCTCACCATGCGTCGGATCGCCGACCGGCTGGGCTCCTCCCCGATGGCGGTCTATTGGCACGTGACGAACCGGGAGGAACTGTTGGCGGTTGCGCGCGACTCGGCGATGGCCCCGGTGCGCGTCGCCGTCGAGACGAGTGTTGGCTGGCGTGGCACGCTGGAGTCCCTCGGCCGCTCCATTCACCTCGAGATCGCAGTGCGCCACCCTCACCTCGTGCCGCTGGCCCTCTCAGGCGATCGACTTCCCGGGCCGAATCTGTTGGCGGTCCTCGACCAGGTTCTCGTGGTGCTGTTCGACGCGGGTTTCAGCGACTCGGAAGCGGCGTCGGCTCTCCGCATGGTCGTCAACACATCGCTCGCCTTCCGTAGTGATGTCGACGGCACCAGTCTTCGTCTCGCCGCCACCGATGTCCCCGCGTACCCGGGCCTCACACGGCTGATGAACCAGCAGCAGTGGAGTTCGACGACCGAGCGCTTCGAGATTGCGCTCGCGGTGATGATCGCCGGGATCGAGGGCACGATCGATAACGCCCTCGTGGGGACGTGACGATGCGAAGCCAACCCAACATCGTTCTGATCAATTGCGACGATCTCGGCTATGGCGATCTCGGCTGCTACGGCTCGGACGTGCACGACACGCCAGCGCTCGACCGGATGGCCGCCGAAGGAGTGCGCATGACCGATTTCTACATGGCTTCGCCGGTCTGCTCGCCGTCGCGCGGTGCGATGCTGACCGGCTGCTACCCACCGCGTATCGGCTTTGATTCCTTCGAGGGCATGCATGTGCTGTTTCCGGGGATGGGTGTGGGGCTCGATCCCAGCGAGATCACGATTGCCCGACTGTTGCAGGACGCTGGTTACGCAACCTCAATGGTGGGTAAGTGGCATTGCGGCGACCAGTCCGAGTTCCTGCCCACTCGCCACGGGTTCGACGAGTGGCTTGGGCTCCCGTACAGCAACGACATGGGCCGTCAGAGCGGTGGGCTCAAATTGACGCCGGAAGAGCGCGTCGAGATCGCGGAGAAGATGGGCATC
>JBLIKS010000215.1:0-5182 GCA_047635555.1 Candidatus Azotimanducaceae bacterium | reverse complement strand
GTTCTTCCTCGCGGCCATTGGATCGGCTGGCCGCATCGTGGTTCCTGTGCTGATCCAGCAGGCCATCGATAACGGCATCGTTGGGCGCAACGACGTGCGCGTCGGCTACGTCGCGCGGCTTGCGGTGATCGCTGCAGTCGCTGTGACGATCGCGGCTTTCGCACTCCGCCAGGCGCAGGTCAGGCTCGGCGAACGCAGCGAACGCGCCCTCTATGACCTGCGATCGAAACTGATTGGGCACATCAACCAGCTCAGCTTGGCTGACCACAACGAAGAGCGGCGCGGTGGGCTCGTTGCACGAGTTACCTCCGACATCGAGACGCTGGCGCAGTTCTTCCAGTGGGGCGGCATGGCGTGGATGCGCAGCTCGACCCTGATGGTCATCGTCGCCGTTGCAATGCTCGCCTACGACTGGATGCTCGCGCTCATTGCCTTCGCCATCTCGTTGCCGCTGGCGTTCGTGCTGCGCTCGGTTCAGCAGCGCTTGGTTGTCGCGCATGGCCGGGCACGAGAGAGCAACGGCGAAATGCTGGGCGCCATTGCCGAGGTCGTCTCCGGTGCCGGGGCAATTCGGGCCTACGACGCCGGCGACACGTTGGCCGCAGTGGTCGAGCAAGCCACAGAAAAGAAGGCCCGAGATCAGATCCGTGCGGCCCTGTATGGAGCTTTTCTGTTTCCGTCGGGTGAGATCTTCGCCGTTTTCACGGTGTCGGCAGTGATCGGTGCAGGCATCTGGCGCGGGCCCGAAGGCGGCTTGACCGCTGGTGCGCTCGTCAGCTTCGTGTTCCTCACCTATCGATTCCTTGAACCGATCGCCGAGTTCACCGAGGTGATTGATCAAACTCAGACAGCGGTGGCTGGCTTGCATCGAGTGCTGTCAGTACTCGACATGCCAATCACACCGACCGAACCCGAGCAGCCAGTGACACTCCCCGCTGGACAGCTCGACATCACAATCAGCCATGTTGACTACGCCTACCCGACACGGCTGGGCGAGTCGATCGACAGCGATGAGCGCGGTGGAGTACTCGTACTGCGCGGCATCGACCTGCACATTCCAGCCGGGCAACAAATTGCGATGGTTGGGTCGACCGGTTCAGGCAAGACCACGCTGGGCCGGCTGATTGCTCGGTTCGCCGACCCGACCGCAGGCGTTATTTCGGTCGGAGGGGTCCCCCTCGCGAACGTCGGCCGAGCCGACCTCCGCAGTCGACTGGTTGTTGTGTCGCAAGAGCCGTTCCTTTTCGACGACACGATTGCCCGCAACGTTGCCTTCGCTCGTGAGGGTGCCACCGAGGCCGACGTGCAGAAGATCGTCGACGACCTCGATGTTGCTGACTGGGTCGCCACGCTCAGCGACGGGCTCGGCACCCGAGTTGGCGAGCGCGGCGGTCAGCTCAGTGCCGGCGAACGACAACTCGTTGCGCTGCTGCGCGCCGGGCTCGCTGACCCCGATGTACTGATTCTTGACGAGGCGACGTCGAGCGTCGATGCGCTCACAGAGGTTCGAATCGCGCGGGCGCTCGATCATCTCGCAGCGTCACGAACGACTATTGCGATCGCCCACCGCCTCTCGACTGCGGCGCGCGCTGATCGTGTCCTCGTACTGGCCGACGGCGTTCTCGTCGAAGACGGCCATCACGACGTTCTCGTCGATGCAGGCGGTGTGTATGCCGGCCTCTACAACGCCTGGGTGGAGTCGACCAGCATCCAGAGCTGATCAGTCGCCAGGATCGACGCCGAAGGGAAGTTTGCCTCTGACGCTGGCGATGATGCAATCGACCTTTTCGAGCGGAACGGAACCGACGACCTCGAATGAGCGGGTCTGACCCGGCTCGACATCGCTGACGATGACGTTGACTTGACGGCGCGGATTGTCAGTGCCGGGCCTGACGAAGGAGACACGAACCGTAAACGACGCTGTGTCGTCGCTGGCGTTCGTCAGCTCGCCCTGCGCAGTGACGTCGGTGCCGTCGCGTTCGCAGGAGGTGATTGCTGTGTTGTTCGCGGCGGGGTTTTCGAAGCGGTCGATCGCGCTGACCATGACGATCGACAAGATCAGGCCGCCGACGCAGGCAATGAGGCCGATGGGCCCGAGGATGAGACCAGCTGTTGCCATGCCGCTACCGACACCGAACTGCGGTCCTGGCGTCTTGGCCCGCCGTCGTGCGCGGACACCGAGCACAATTGCCATCACGCCCGAGACAGCAGCCAACGCGAAGATGAACGGCAGCCAGCCGAGACCGATGGCGATAATTCCGCAGACCATCGAGGCGGTGGCGGCACCGTTCTTTGCTCCGGATTGTGGCGTGTGTGGTGGGCCGACCGCACCGGGCTGTGTGCCGAGCGGATCAACGAAACGATCGCCATTGGTCGACACGTCCGCAGTCCAAGCAACGCCGTTGTGATAGCGAAGCTCGAATCGGGCAGCGGGGTCGGGGTACCAGCCGGCGCTCACGTCATTCACCCAGCGCAAGCTATCCCCGTGATCCCCGCGAACCAGCGGGGACGGTGGCGCTGCCGTACAGTCCGACCACATGGAACTCGTCTTCATCCGTCATGGCCAACCTGAGTGGATGCGCGACGACCTCAATGTGGAGAATCCTCCGCTGACCGAACTCGGCCATCATCAGGCGAAGCGCATGGCCGAGGTGCTTGCAACCGAGAAGTTTGACGAGGTGCTGGTCTCACCTCTGCTCCGTGCACGCCAGACTGCGGCACCCCTCTACGAAGCCTTGGGCCGTGACGAGGTGATCGATGATTGGTT
Source organism: Candidatus Azotimanducaceae bacterium (assembly GCA_047635555.1). Taxonomy (GTDB): domain Bacteria; phylum Actinomycetota; class Acidimicrobiia; order Acidimicrobiales; family Ilumatobacteraceae; genus Ilumatobacter_A. Next base: position 2,415 of record JBLIKS010000215.1, on the reverse strand, counting down.
GCAGGAGATCGGTGACCCGAACTGGCACGGCACGCCCTATTCGCTCGCCCAGGAGGCCTACAAAGAGCTGCTCGCCCGACCGTCGCTTGAGCGATGGACTGGCCTCGAAGGCGGCGAGTCTGTGCGTGACTTTGCCGACCGGATCACCGCCGGTGCCAACGGATTTATGGCACGGCATGGTGGCACACGCGTCAGCGGCGAACTGCCCGTCTGGAAGCTCGACAATCCCGATCAGCGGATCGCAATGATTGCTCACGCTGGAACCAACTCGATGGCACTCGGCCACTTGCTCGGAGTCGAGCCGGTGCCGTGGCAGTGGGAGCGGTTCCAACTGCACCACACCTCGATCACCCGGCTCGAAACGTTCGAACTCGGCGACGGTCATGCGTTCGGCATGAGCGCACTGGGCAACGCTGAACACCTTGCGCTCGACGATCGAACGCGCTGAACATCTACGGTCGTGGTGATGAGCGACCTCACGGCTTCCGCCGAACGCATCGAGCCCGATCCCGAACTGTTGAAGATGTTCTCTTTCAACTTGTTCAGCCAGCTGAGCGGCGCGGTGACGGCCGGGATGATTCATCTCGGTGATCGGCTGGGGCTTTTTACCGCGCTGGCCGAGGTGGCTGGGCCACTGACCACGCAGGAGTTGGCTGACCGGCTTGAACTCGACGAGCGATGGGTTCGCGAATGGGCCTACAACCAGGCAGCCGCGAAATTTCTCACTGTCGACAACGCCGACGAGCCCGGTTCCGAGCGCTTCGGCTTGTCACCTGAAGGTGTCGCCGTGCTTGCGTCGCCGAACAGCCCGGCGAGCGGGATGGGAATGTTTCATCGCTTCCCACAAATGATCGGTGCGCTCGATGTCATGCCAGAGAGCTTTCGCACTGGCCGGGGTCATGACTACGACAGCCACGGCTGCGAAGGGGCTATCGGCATCGAACGCAGCTTCGAGCCCTGGAACCGGAGCCATCTCATTCCGACGGTGCTGCCGCTCGTTGGTGACGGCGATTTGGTCGAACGGCTTCGGGGCGGGATCACGGTTGCCGATATTGGCTGCGGAGCCGGGGGAGCGGTACTGATGATGGCTGAGGCCTTCCCGAACTCGACATTCGTCGGCTACGACATCAGCCAGCACGCCCTCGATCGGGCCGAAGCCAGGCGCGCTGAGGCTGGTGTGTCGAACGCACGCTTTGTTGATCCGCGCAACGAGCCACTGCCAGCTGACGCATCGGTCGACTTCATCACCACGTTCGACTGCATCCACGACATGTCGCACCCGACACAGATGGTCGCATCGATCAAGGAGGCCATTGCCGACGACGGCAGCTGGCTGCTTGTCGACATTAAGGGCCGCGACACGTTCGGCGAAAACATCGAGAAGAACCCGATGGCAGCGCTCATGTACGGGATCAGCGTTCTGTCGTGCATGTCGTCAGCGTTGTCGGAGCCAGGCGGTGAAGGCCTTGGCACACTTGGATTGCCAGAGGGCAAGGCCCGCGAGATGTCGGCAGCAGCCGGGTTCACCGACTTCCACCGGCTCGATATCGACCACTCCGTCAACGCGTTCTACGAGATTCGCCCGTGAGTCGCCTGTCGACGCTCTCTCGCTCGATCGACGGCAAGGTCGCGATCGTCACCGGCGCAGCGAGCGGTATGGGCCGCGCGACGGCGCACCTGTTTGCCGACGAGGGAGCGCGTGTTGTTGTCGCCGACCTGGGTGCTGATCGTGTTGGTGCCGTTGTCGACGAGATCAGCGCAGCGCACGGCGCCGACCGTGTGCTTGGCTTCGAGTGCGATGTCGCCGATCTCGAACAACTCCGCAGCATGGTTGAGGCCACGGTGCTGCAGTTCGGCCGCCTCGACATCGTTGTCAACAACGCTGGCGTGTCGATGATCAACTCGGCGTTTCAGGCCGAAGACGAGTTTGAAGCCAATTGGGCAACGACACTCGATATTAACCTGACAGCACACGCCCGCCTGATCCGACTCGCGCTGCCGCACCTGACCAAGTCGGGTGCAGGGCGCATCGTCAACATCGCTTCGACCGAGTCGATCGTGACAACGGCTGGCCTCGCTGCGTACGCCGCCACCAAGGCTGGTGTTGTCGGTCTGACGAAGAGCTTCGCTGTCGAGCTCGCCCGTCACGGGGTGACCGTTAACTGCGTCTGTCCAGGCCCGATCGATACGGGCATGACCGCGGGTATCGAGGCCGAGGCCAAAGAGAAATACGCCCGCCGCCGAGTGCCGCTTCGTCGTTACGGCATGCCCGAGGAAGTCGCGCATATGACGCTCAACCTTTGCATGCCGGCATCAAGCTTCGTCAACGGGACCTCGATTCCGGTCGACGGCGGCATGACTATTCGACACACGTAACGTATGGGGTCAGGCCCCTTTCGCAACGGGGGCGGAAGG
>JBLIKS010000214.1:0-5232 GCA_047635555.1 Candidatus Azotimanducaceae bacterium | reverse complement strand
GCCGTACCTCGCGCTTCGAGACCTCGGGCTTCAACCGAGCCTGAACGACTACCAAGCAGCTCACCTGTACTCCAACCTGAACGGCGACCTCTCACAATGGATCCGCGATGGAAACGCCGGGCTCACCATCTCCGAGGGCTTTGCCGCCCGAGGTCTGCCGAGCGACGCTGCTGCCACCGATCGACAGACTGCGGTACTTGAGAAGCTCGAATCGAACAAACACGGATACGAGGCGGCGCTTCGCGAGTACGAGGACCTTGCCCGAAAGGACTCGAACTACTTGGGGCCCATTCACGGAATCTGGCCTGGGATGAGGCATCACCTGCTTCGTGCTCTGACAGAACTGGATGACGCAGTGAGGCGCATGGACTTCGAGTCCAACGAGGAGGTAATGTGACTACTGAGGTCGTCATCGTTCACGCCGACCGGACCGATGTCGCGGCGGTAGAGGCGCTGGAACTCCTCGGCTCACTTGTCGGACCAGGGATCATCAAACCCTTCTGGCAGATCGACTCGGGTACAACTTCCGGGGCCCATGTGCCGGCGACAGAATGGTCAGCGGATGGCCCGTCAGAGGTCGAGCTGCTCACCGCTTTATCGGATGTGCGTGACATCTCACGAATTCGACTGGCCACGCTCGCATCAGCGGCGCTGCCAGCAGCGGGCGTGCTCGCGCTGGCCCGTGTAGCCTCGGATATCGCTGCCGTATTGACCGCGGCGCAACCCGCTGGCGTGCCGTTCTCCGAGACTCGGATCGCGATTCCCCTCGACATTCAGACGCAAACGCATCTGACGGATCTGTTCTCGCCCCTTGCGGCCGCCAACATTGTTGTCATCCCAGAAGATCGAGTTTCCGACGCCGGTTTCGCCGTGCCGATGTCTACTGCCGACCCCTCCACCTATGCCGCGCACGCAGCGGTCGAACTGGCGACGCAAGTTGGCCTGTGGTCTGACATGCACGAAGCACCTTCAGATGCGCTTGAACCCGGAGTGATGGCGGGGGATATTCGCGTGTGGTTCGTTCGCAGCTTCGCCCGAGTTGCGATCGCCCCACCGCTACCCGTGGACCGCGCAATCGCCGCCAGCGATGTGCTCCCGGTTCCCCCCGGGATTGAACCTGCACCAATTCCGCACCAGACCGCTGCGAACTTCGCCGAACACCTTTTTGGCAAGTTCGATGAACTCCACTTTCAGGAACCAGCGCCATACGCACCGAGACGCAAGCGCTTGTCAATTGGGGCAGCTGTGCGTTTGCTCGGAAGCGAAGCGCGAACGTATGTCGTGAACCTGCCGTACCAGTTGCGGCACGGGGCCCTGGCCGACTTGTCGTACACAGCGGGCGAGGCGTTGTCGTCAGCGTTGGGTGAGTCGTCAACCATCGAGGTGGTTTGGCAGGGCAAGGTTGCCGATCACGAAAGCCCGTTGCCAGATCTCGACATCGATGCCCTTCGCTGGTCGTTGGTTCAACGGCTCGGCCAACCTGAGAGCGCATCCTTTGATCAAAGCATCTGGTCGTCGCTCGTCGACGACATCCTCGCCATGGTCGATGGCGGACCGACAAGCGAAGGTACCGAACCGCCATCGATCGGGTCGGAACGCGTCGCGGTCGTGGCCCCACAGGCAGTAGCGCCAAAGCCCGACAATGGAATTCGAGGAGTGGTCGAGGCGTTGAATGCCGAGCCGCTCCACTCGCCTCAGTCAACCGCCCTCGGTCAAATGTCTGCATGTATTCGTAACGAGATCGGGCGTAGCGATTCCTTCGTCCACGGCGTCCTCGAAGCAATCTCGGCACAGCTGCAGAGCATCCAATCCAGGGGCTACGGCTTCGCGACCCTGCTTTCATGGCTCTCCGGACTTCTCGTCGCTGGCCTGATCGCGGGCCTCCTCGTCCACACCGGTCTCGCCAGGGCATTCGGTATTGATACGTGGGGCTTCGATACTCGGGTCCGACTTGCTCAGATCGGTTTTGTCCTGATCGTTGCGATACTCGCTGCGTTGCTTGCGGCCGGGCTGCGAGGAACACCGGCACTTCAAGGAGCGTTCATCACGTGTGTGATCGTCCTCATCTTTGGAGCGTCGATCGCTCTCCGCAACTGGCAGGTTGAGTGGAGGCTCGTCGCTCCCGTCGGCACCATCCGAGTAGGCGAGTTCCTACTCGTAGCCACCGTTGTGGTGCTCATTGCGATGGTCCTCATATTCTGCCTTCGACAACCCACCGTGCGTGGAGCAACCGCCGCACGAGTCACCGGCGTCGTTGCCGTCGTGTTTGCAGCGGCGATCGCAGTCGTTGCCACCGTCCGACCCGACAGCTGGTACGCCAGCGCATCCAACAGCGAGCTCCGCAGTGCGGGCATCCGATGGTTCACGACGCTGGCGATCTGCCTGATTGTCGTGCTCATCTTGTTGCTCGTGCTCCGTATTCGGGAGCGCCTGACCGTCGAGGACCTGCGGTCACGGCTTCGTTGGGGCTCTGATGCAGCGGAACGAGCGGTCGCCGAACGAGCCCGACTCAGTCAATCGCTTCGGCAATGGCACGGCACTGCGACCGCCATAGCTCGCATCATCTGGGAGCCATTCGGAAAAGTGCGTGATGGCGCCGGCCAATCCGTCGACGACGTCGGGATCGACGGGGATCTTCGCAAGCTTCAGATCTATGTCCGCGACCCTCGCGAAGAAGAGCTCTTTGGTGTGATGTCACGGATACGGCACGAGGTCGCTGATCCAGGCTGGCTGCTCAGGCAGTACCGAGTGGCGGTGGAGGCGTTCCAACCTCAGTACTCGTTTCGAACCGGTCGGCCCGTTGTGCCAGGCGATCTGCGGCGACCCGAGACCGACCCCGCGCCCGAGGATCCAGCTCTGGGAGCTGGAACACCCGGTACAGGGATTCGATGGACGTTCGCAGAGATGCTCGCGGATGGGGCATTCGACAATCAGCTCCGAGCCGTCGGGGGCGAAGTCGCAGTGGACGCTGTGCTCGAGATGTACTTCGCACGACCGACGGCCGACGACAGCGTCGATGCCGACCTGTCGTCGTTCGCCGGCGACCTGGTTCAGGGCACGTCGGCAAGCTTGCCGGTACATCTCTTCGAACGGTCGGGCATTCCGGTCGCTGGGGATGAGCGTGCTCAGTTCAGCACCACAATCTGGTGGCCCGGTGGCGTAGCACGGCCATCTACTAATCGAACGGTGTCCTTCAGCCCTCTCAAAGTCAGCGCCGACGGATCACGTGGTCTTGTCGCGTGCTTCGTCCGATCAGACTGGTCTCAGCCCATGCCATTGGCGCATGTCCCCTTCGCAACATCTCAGGCCGACGCGATCTCGCCGGCAAGGCGTGCCAACAATCGGGACGCAGACAACGATGTGATGTAGCACTGGTGGAAAATTCGCTGGTCGGATGCGAATCAGATGCGTGCTCCAATTCCCTTTTGTGCTCATTGAGCGGTGGAGGCGAGCGCCGTTGGCTAGGGGCTCGGGGCGAGATCGGGAGGTGCCGAACGCAGTAGCGATTCGGCCGACCTCAACTACAACGGGTCGGTCTCAGCGGTCTCGTCGAACCGATTGATCGTCAAAGCCGACGAGGACGGTGACGTCTGTTTCTACACGTTGACAGCAGCAGAAATGATCGTCGACATCAACGGTGTTACCGACACTGGTGTCACCGCTATTGCGAACCAACGCACCGACACAAGACCCATCGTCACAACCGCGACCACGACTGCCGCCACGACCACGACGACGACGCAGCCGGCGGCACCGGGGAATCCTGGAGATTCAAAGAACTGCGGCGACTTCGCCACGTATGCCGAAGCAAAGGCATGGTTCGACACCTACTACCCGTACTACGGTGACGTCGCCAGGCTCGACCAAGATGGTGATCTGATCCCGTGTGACAGCCTCCCAGACGCCCCGTAGCACCAGTGAGGCTCGAGCCGTCAGGAACCGCCAACACCGTGAGTGTGTATCGTTTTTGGTCTTTGCCACCTCGGTCGTAGGTGCCGGTTGGAGGCGTCAGCAGCGAACTGTTTGGACGGTGCCGTCCGGCGCAATCAGGTTCGCAATGTCGCCGTCGTTGTTCCACACGTTCTGACGTTTCCAAACCACCTGACCCTGACCCTCAACCGCTTCTTCCCCAGAGACAACCGTCAGATTCGTGCCCGCGGCAAGCGTCCCCCATTGACCGAGCGTCGTCTCATGTTTGCGTCCTTCATCGTGCAACACGAACCCTGCCAAATCGGCAGCCGAGCCGCCAGGGTTCGAGATCACGACCTTCTCAGACCGAGCATTACAGGACACAAGAACAACCTGTCCCGGCCCAGGCCCAGCAACAGGAGCAGCCGTTGTTGTTGGGGCCGGCGGAAGTGTTGTGACCACAACGACGTTCTCGACCAAGAGCGACGCAGGAGTCGTTGCCGGCGTGCAGGTTCCGATTGCAGACTCAAGAGCATCCACCTCAGCGGCGGTGGCAGTGAGGTTCCAGCGGGTCTTCACGCTGACCCAGTTGATCGCATAACTGCAGTGGACGGCATCGACCGGGGGAAGCCATTTGTCGGGCGTCTTGTCAGCCTTGGACTGATTCACGGCACCTCCAGCGACCTGTAGCGCCCCCATGGTTTCGTCGTTCGCGAAGCGGACCTTGGTGTCGTTATCCCATCTCCACCCTCCAGCCCGATGGGCTTCAGCGAGCGGAACATGGTGATCGATCGTCGCCTCATCTGCCGTTTCCAGCAAGTCAGCTGTGAACGCGTCGATCCATTGGCCGGTCTCGACTCGGCAACCAGTGGTGTCGAACGTGACTGGTATCTGGGAGTCTCGGATCAACACGTCGTGGCGGGTCGTGATGCAATCACCATTGAAGTCAGCCCAACCGCCCGGCTGATAAGCGTCGCGGTCGTACGGGCTACGCGCCGGATCCGGGTCCGCGACTGTCAGCGCAGCGAGCCGTTCGCGAGACTCCAAGACCACGGCCGAAGCTGGTGCTGTCGATGCAGGAGCGATCGTCGCGATGGTGGTTGACGTCGCTTCCGTGTTCGCGTTCTCCGTTGTCGCGCTTGCTTCATAGGTCGCGGGAGTCACGGTGACTGAGGCGTCGGCTTCGCCCTCTGGTGTTGGAGCGAACGCACCGATCAGAACGAAGAGCGCGGTCACAGTCGCGAGACTGATTGCCCACCACCTCCGCCAGATCGGCTTCTTGGGATTCTTCGACTTCATGACGGGAGCACCAACATGTTGCGT
>JBLIKS010000213.1:0-5232 GCA_047635555.1 Candidatus Azotimanducaceae bacterium | reverse complement strand
GGCGGCGTGCGGTACTTGCCATCATCGCGCTGGCGTTTATATTCGGTTCGTTCTGGGGGCTGCGTCGGGTCGAGATGTCGTTGTTCGCGCTTGTCGAGGGATGGCCCGAAACGTTGAATCTGATTCAGAGGATGTGGCCACCGTTCATTCCGGCCGATGACCGCAGCCAGGTGTTGAATCTGCTGCTCGACACGTTCTTCATGGCTTTCCTCGGAACGTTCATCGGCGTTGTCCTGTCGGTTCCTCTCGGGCTGCTGTCTTCGAGAAACGTTGCTCACAATCCCGTCGTGCGCGGCGTGAGCCGAGGGATCATCGCCTTTGCTCGGGCGGTCCCATCGCTCGTGTTTGCCTTGATTTTCGTGCGGGTCTTCGGGATCGGACCGATTGCAGGGATCCTCGCACTCGGGCTCCACTCGATCGGCTTTTGCGGCAAGCTGTTTTCTGCAGCTGCTGACAACATTGAACTTGGGCCGCGCGATGGCGTTGCCAGTACGGGTGCGTCACGCTTACAAGAACTGCTGGCGGGCGTTTGGTCGCAGATGATCCCGTCGGTCATCGCCACGTCGCTGTATCGCGTCGAGATCAACTTCCGCGAGGGAACGTTGATTGGGTTGGTCGGTGGCGGAGGCATCGGCCTCGCAATCCGCGGCTATCAGGGCAGTCTGCGATATCAGGAACTCCTCGGGGTCACGTTGGTCGTGATCGTGGCGGTGATCGCAATGGAGCTGCTCTCACAAGCGGCACGCCGGACGATCCTCGGCGACAGCGATCCATTCAAAAAGCATGCTGGAGGTACCAACACGCGTTTCTCGCTGACCGGGCTACTTGTCCGAGCGTTCGGATCGTTCGGATTTTCGAGGCCCACTCCGGATGCGGCGGGGAAGCCCGACGAGGCACCTGGAACGGTGGCGACCCAACTGAGCACGGCAGCAGATGTGCCACTGTCGCCGCCGTGGAACCGTGAGCGAGTCAAGCTGGCGGCTCTGTCGGGCGGAGTAGCAGTCTGCACGATCCTGTCGTTCATCCTGCCCGATATCGACGTTGGCCGATTCGTCACGTCACTGGTCGATCTTCCGTCAACGCTGTTACGGCTCGTCCCGAGCAACCTCGACTTCTGGACCAGCCAGGTTCGAAGTGGCCTGGTCGAAACGATTGCAATGGGGCTCGGTGCCACGTTCATGGCAATGCTTTTCGCTCTCCCGCTCTCGTTTCTTGCCGCGTCCAACGTTGCTCCCAACCGAGTGGTCTTTCGAGTGACGCGATTCATGATGATTATTGTCCGAGCCACACCCGAGCTGGTCCTCGCCGTGCTCTTTGTCGCAGCCCTCGGCTTAGGTCCGAGGACGGGAACACTTGCGCTGGCCGTTGGCATCTTCGGGTTCTCCACAAGGCTGTTCGCTGACACAATTGAGGAAGCCCGCTCAGGTCCCCGCGAAGGCGTCATCTCCACCGGGGCCACACGTCTCCAAGACACCGCTGCGGGCGTCGCTCCGCAGGTCTGGCCAGCGCTTGTGAGTCAGGGGCTCTACATCTTCGATGTCAGCCTGCGTGCTTCTACCGTCCTCGGTATTGTCGGCGCCGGCGGTATCGGCTTCATGTTGAGCAACTCGATGCGAACGCTGAACTTCGAGGTCACCGGCGGCATCGTCCTGTGCATCTTCGTCATTGTTGGCTCCATCGAAGTGATCTCGAACTGGGTTAATCGCCAGATCACCTGAGCTGGGTACGTGGCCGGCTTGCGCCCGAGGGGAGCGAAGCGGGAGCGCCGTATTCGGCGCCGTATTTGCCGATTCAGCCCCGTCGTTGTCGGGCCCGCCCGTCAGGCAACGGGTCGACCAAGAAAGTCGTCGCTGATGCTGATGCGTGGCGAGCCGCTTTCGAACTCGTTGCCTCCGGCTGCAAACTCAGCGTCCTTGTCGGCGTAGTAACGATCCCGGAAGTCGCCGAGGCTTGCTGCGTTGTAGGTCAGGTAGAGCGCTCGTCGTGGGTGCGGCGACTTGTTGGTTTCGCTGTGGTGCGGTGCGTAGGAGTCAAAGACGACGAGGTCACCGGGCTGAACTTCGATCGGTTGCCATTTGAGGTCGTCGACGACACGATCGGTCAGGCGACCACGTTCGTCAGTGTCGAGTTTCCCGTCGTTGTGTCCGGGCGCGAACCACAGGCAGCCGCTCTCGATGGTTGCGTCGTCGAGCGGGACCATCACCGAAATGTGATGGTCGACAAAGCGGTACGCAGCAGCGTCTTGGTGTGGTGCGAAGCCGGCCCCGCCAGGCTGTTTGTAGTTGACTTTTTCTTTGAACAGCGCAGCAGGTTCGCCGAACAGTTGGGCGAGGACGTCGGTCACCAACCCGGACCGGAGAAACGATCCGAGCGCTGTGTGATCGTCGGCGAACCGCTCGGACCTTGCGAGGGCTGGGCCGTTGTCAGTCATCTCGAAGTGGTGCATTCCCGGGCCGCCAGTGTTTGCCCAGCTCTCAATCTTGTCAACGGCCTCATGAAGAACGCCGAGCGCTTGTTCGTCGATCGATCCTCGAAGCGCGAGCCATCCGTCTTGCTTCCACGACTCGTGCTGAATCTCAGATATCTGCATGATGGCCAAGATAGAAGCGCTGTGCGCTGCGCGTCGGGGAAGCGGCGAGTGTTCAACTCGACTTCACCCGGCCGTATCCGCTTCGACCGTTGGCGTTCTCGACCAGCGTTCAAACGGCGCGTGTCGCAGGCCCACAGTGCCAGCTCGATGCGACCTCGCTGTTCGGACGTGGTCAGTTGTCTGGCCGACGTCACGGAGATCGGCCTATCGTCGATCTGCAATGACGCGAGTTGACGACGAGCCCGACAACGTTGCCGTCGATCATGTTGTGCTGTTTCCGCCACCGTCGGCGCAGCAGCGATGGGCGCCCGGCCAGATCATCCGGCTGATGGTCGGGCTCGGCGCCGTTGTCGTCGGCATCGTGGTGGCAGCTCTCGCCGAGTCGACGATCTCGGGTGTCGAGAGTGACGTCTTGGACGCCATTGGTCGCGTCCCCGACCAAGTCGAGCAGGTAGTCCTCGGCGCAGCGCAGATCATTGCGACGTTCGTTCCGCTCGCTGGGCTTGGCGTCGTGTTGTGGAAACGTCGATGGAGGCTGCTGCTCGTGCTCGGGTCGGCCTCGATCGTTGGCGGTTTCACCGTGTTGATATTGAAAGCGGTGTTGGGCGACCGCACTGTCGTTGCCACGATTGCAGAGCGCAGCGCCAGCGGAGCGACATTGATTGCGTCCTCTTTTCCTACGACGGAATACGTTGCATCGGCGGTCGCCCTGGTCATTGTGGGCGCAGCACATGTTCCTCGCCGATGGCGCAGGGCGTTGTGGTCGTGGATTGTTCTTCTCACGCTGCTGCGGTTGCTCGGACCCGGACAACCGCCCCTCGACCTTTGGCTCGCAGTGTCACTCGGCGTGGTCGTTGGATCGATCGTCTTGTTGCTCTTCGGTTCACCGAACATGGAACCCAGCCCCGATGAGGTCCTCGTTGCCTTCCGCCACGTCGGGTTGGACCCGGTGCGGATCGACCGGATCGACAATGTGAGCAGCGGTGCTGTCTATGAGACGATTGAACGTGACGGGAGCGGGCGGTTTGTCAAGCTCCGCACGCTGGAGGACCGGAGCTGGGACCTCCTCAACCGGATCTACCGCATGCTTCGCCTCAGATCGTCGGAGCTCGGGCGCCCGTACAGCACGCTGAAGCGGCGCGTTGAACATGAAGCCCTGGTGATGCACACCGTGAGCGCTGCCGGGACCCGCAGCCCCAAAGTCTTGGGTATCGGGGTCACCAACGAGGGTGCTGCATTCATTGTCGAGGAGCGAGTTTCGGGTCGGCGACTCAGCCTGGTTCCATCCAGCGAGATCACCGACGACATCGTCCGATCTGTCTTCCGAAGCGTCCGTTCCGTCCACTCCACCCAGACTGCACACCACGCCCTGACCTTGGAAAACATGCTCCTCGACGACGATGGCGAGGTGTGGCTCGTCGACTTTGACGAAGCAGAATTGGCGGCCGGTCCGCGAGAACGGTCACGCGATATCGCCGAGGTGCTGGTGGCGATGGGGCTGATTGCCGGGCCGGAGCGCAGCGTGGCACTCGGCGTCGAAGAACTCGGTACCGACGAGGTTGCCGGCGCGTTGCCGCTGGTGCAGCCACTCGCGCTGAGCCGTTCGCTTGGCAAGTCGATCAAAGACCAGCGTGACCTACTCGACCTGCTTCGTCACGAGATGCACAATTGCACCGGTGCCGACGACGTCCCGCTGGAGCGTCTGGCACGCGTGCAGCCGAGAACGCTGTTGATGATCGTTGCGGGTGCCGTGGCGTTCTATTCGCTGCTGCCGCAGTTCGGCAATCTCGGCGAGACCGTCGATGCCTTCGGCGATGCGAGGTTGGAGTGGCTCCCCGCGGTGATCGCAGCGGCGCTGGCCTATTTCGTGTTTGCCACGATCTCATTCCTCGGGTCCGTCGCACAGCCCATGCCGATCGCTCCGTCGGTGCGCAGCCAGGTCGCTGGCTCATTTGCCCAACTGGTCGGCCCGGCGAGCGCAGGCAAAATGGCCTTGGCCGGACGCTTCCTGCAACGCAACGGCTTGACGTCAGGCGAAGCGAGTGCATCAGTGGCTCTGAACGCGATCGCCGGCCTGATGACGCACCTTTTACTGATGGCCGGATTCTTCGCGTGGGCCGGCGGCGCCGACGTCGGCGGCCTCTCGCTGCCAAGCCTGGGATCATTGCTCCTCGTCGGAGTCGTCGCGGTGACCGCAATTGCCATTGCCTCACTGTTCGGAGCTGTTCGGCGAACCGTCATTCGACCCATCATCGACGGGATCCGCACGGCTGCGGGCTACGTGGCCCAGGTGATCCGCAGCCCGCTGCGCGTCGTGGCACTAGTCGGCGGCTCATCGCTGATCACGTTGAGCTATCTGCTCGCGCTGGTGTTCTCGGTCGAGGCGTTTGGTGGCGGTCTCACGGTTGCCCAGATCGGCGCGTCGTATCTCGGGGCGGCGGCCATCGCCAATATTGCACCGACACCCGGTGGCATCGGTCCGCTGGAGGCCGCCATGATCGCGGCCCTGTCGGGATTCGGCCTCGACGCACCGGTTGCGATCTCCGCCGTGTTGACGTTCCGACTCGCCACTTTCTGGCTCCCGATCGCGCCGGGGTGGGCAACCTTCGTCTGGATGGAACGACGGGGCGAGATCTGAGCGC
>JBLIKS010000212.1:0-5249 GCA_047635555.1 Candidatus Azotimanducaceae bacterium | reverse complement strand
GTCGGCTGCATCATCAGCTGCGTCATTGACTGTGGACTCAGTCTTGACTGCGGCCGTCTTTTTGGCCGGCGCCTTCTTGGCCGCGGCCTTCTTCTTCGCCGCCGTCTTCTTGACGGGCTTCACCTCTTCGGGCTGCTCGTCACGCGTCAACTCATCGCGCTGTGCGCGACGAATCACCATGTCGGCGTATGCCTCAGCGAGCGACGACGAAGGTCCCTTCGCGGCAACACCGAGTACTCCACAGAGGCCAAGGACCTCTGCATTTGTCATCCCGAGATCTTTGGCAAGCTCGTGGATTCTTATCTTCTTTGCTGCCACGCTTCGATTCAACCTTTCCCAGTCGTCATTCCCTCGCAGATGTGTCAATGAATGCACACTGCGCAGTGTTCGTTTCACCCGTCAGACCGTCGGATTTCCGACGGCTGGTGTCATGGACGGCTGGATTGTTCTTTGATGTTTATGATGTCGTCACCACTGACGTCGCTGCGCCAGGCACGAGCAAAGGCTCGTTTGGTAATTGCGGTGTCGAGACACTCCCCCGCAACACCACCGTTTCGTTGATCTCGACAGACCCATGCCCCTCGCCCGCTGCTCGAACCATCGACGGTGATACCGCTGGGCGACCGAGTGATCCGAACAAGTTCGGATTGTGGTCGCTTGGTGCGGCAGCCGATGCAGCTGCGGGCGGGGCCAGGAATCTCAGTCGTCTTCCTCACTTGTTGCTTCGTCACCTGCTACCTCGGTTGCTTCAGCGGGGGCTGCTGCATCGTCGGCCGGAGCTTCTGCGACTTCAGCAGATACTTCGTCTGTGTCGGCCGGGGCCTCAACAGATTCGGCTACAGCATCGATGTCAGACTCGGACGTTTCGTCGCCTCCACCGGGCGGCGTGTAGCCAGCACCTTCGGCTGCGTCGACGCTACGGAACCACAACTCGGCCTTCGTCGCGTCGTAGTAACTCGAGCCGGGAACGTGGTACATCTCTGACTGCTCGTTGCCCTTGATCTCGAAGCCCGGAGGCACCTGATCGGGGTCCGACATCGGCATCACCGAGCCAGCCCAGGGGCCAGCCTTGAGCTCTTCGAGCACTTCGGGGATCTCGGCGTCAGCAGCAGCGGCGGCTTCGGCTTCGGCTTGGGCCTCTTCAGCCTTTTTGTTCCACTCGGACTCGGAGATGACGGAACCGTCGGCTGCATGCCACTCGTTCTCGCCGGTCTCGGCGTTCGGGCGCCACTCGCCAACGGCGTACTCGACGTCGGAATCACGACCGTGACCGGCCGGGATACCTTCGGCGAGTTGCGTCTCGGAACGAATGTCGACACGCACGCCGGTGAGGCGGGCAGACAGACGGGCGTTCTGACCTTCGCGGCCGATTGCAAGGCTCAGCTGGTGGTCGGGCACGATCACGTCGGCAGCGGTGCCGTCTTCGGAGATAATGACCTGCGTGACCTTGGCCGGCGAGAGTGCCTTGGCAACAAAGTCGGCGAGGTCTTCGCTGAATGGCACAATGTCGATCTTCTCGCCACGCATCTCGTTGACGACCATGCGAACACGACCACCGCGTGCACCGACGCAAGCGCCGACGGGATCGACGTTGTGGTCGTTCGACCAGACGGCGATCTTTGTGCGGTGTCCGGGTTCACGGGCGCATGCTTTGATCTCGACAATGCCGTCAGCGATCTCAGGAACTTCGAGCTCAAAGAGTCGCTTGATGAGGCCGGGGTGCGTACGAGAGACGACGATCTGCGGGCCCTTCGGCGTCCGGCGAACTTCGACGATGTATGCCTTCTGGCGGTCACCCTGGGCGGGGCGCTCGAACGGCACCTGCTCGGCCTGCGGCAGCAGCGCTTCGGCGCGGCCCAGGTCGAGAAGGGTGTAACGGGCGTCGGTGCGCTGGATGATGCCCGTGACGATGTCACCCTCGCGGTTCGCGTACTCCTCGAACTTGCGGTCCGATTCGACTTCGCGGATCCGTTGGCTCATCACTTGACGGAAGGTCATGGCGGCGATGCGGCCCATCTCTTCCTTGCGCGGCGTGTCGTCACGCTCGTTAACCCAGTTGCCGTCTTCGTCGACGTCATACGCAATGAAAGAGAACTCGAGCGTCTCGGGGTTCACTTCGACGACAACTTCGTCGGCGGCATCGTCGCGGCGCTTGTAGGCCGAGGCGAGGGCGTCAACGAGGACGTGCAGGAGCGCCTCTTCGGAGAGGCCCTTCTCCTGGGCCAACATGCTAATTGCTTCACTCATGTCCATATTGGTCATGACGTCTGCGTCTCCTTCTGCGTAGCGGTCGTGTTCTTCTTCGCAGCCTGCTTCTTGGCAGGCTGCTTCTTGCCGTCTTGCTTCTTGCCGGCGTTCTTCGTGTGTTGTTTGGGGGCGCCCGGCTTCGGACCCGGCCCCCACTCAAACACCGTACGTGCTTTGTCAACTTCGTCGATCGCGAACGTGCACTCGGTGCCGTCGTCGAGCAGCATCGTGACGTTCGTTTCGTCTGCTGTGATCAGCTGGCCGTCGATGCGACGGGGATCGGCGTTGGGATCGCGGAATCGCACCGTGACGTCCTTGCCGACCTCGCGCTGGAAGTGGCGCGCAGTGCGCAGGTGCCGCTCGAGGCCCGGGCTGGTTACTTCAAGCGTGAACCGCGTGTTGATCGGATCTTCGTGATCGATTTCACGAGAGATCAACCGAGTGGCCAGCGACAAATTGTCGAGCGTGATGCCCCCGTCGGAACCAGGTTGCGTGTCGAGCGTGACGCGCACAGTGACGCCTCGGCGCTCGATGTCGTACACCTCAAGGTCAAGGTCGGAGGCGATTGGTTCGACGATTTCACGAACGCGTGCGAGCTCACTGTTTTCGGTCATGTCGATCTGCCTCCTTCCTGTGGTTGCGCTGAACCCCGTTCAAAGAACAAGGCGTGAGGCAGAGCCCCACGCCTTGGTCACGAACCAAATTGCGAAGTGCGATGATAGCAGAAGACCGCACCGTTCGGGCCGGGCCCTGCAGGAGTTGCTACTCGGCAACACCCCTCGCCGAGCCAACTGTGCCTCCGTTGCTCGCCAGAAACACGCCCCACAGCACTTCACGATCGTTGATGGCGTCCCACGCCTGCTCGGTCGGAGAAATCGCAGGGATATCCCAAACCGACTCAGCGTGGGCCACCCCAATGAACGTATCGAACTCGGCAATGCAGCCTTCTTGGGCCAGCTCTCTCGTTGCCTCCTCGCCAGGGAACACGTCGCCGACCAGGTCGAAACTGTGGAAAATCTCAGAGGCATGCGGTTCGGAACACGGCACGATCGGGATCGGTTGGACCTCGCCGATGGCTTCGGCGCCAAGACAGTCGCCGGCCTTCAAACGAAGCAAACCGACTTCGCCCGCTTCGACGACGTCGCCGAAAATTAAACGCGATTGCCAACACATACCAAGCTGCATCAAGCGATGTCGAACTGTCTCAACAGCAGCCGGTAGCTTCGTTACGTGCTTCGGATGTCCAACCTCTTTCTTCGAACCTTGCGTGACGACCCGTCTGGCGCAGAGGTGCCCAGCCATCGTCTCCTCGTGCGCGCCGGATACATCCGTCGGTCAGCACCCGGTGGGTACAGCTGGCTCCCCCTCGGCTGGGAGGTGTTTCGCAACGTGGAGCGCATCGTGCGAGAAGAAATGAACGCCGCCGGATTCCAAGAGGTCCACTTCCCGGCACTCCTGCCCAAGGAACCGTACGAGGCAACCAACCGCTACGAGGAGTACGGCGACAACCTGTTCCGCCTCAAAGACCGGCACGGCGCCGAGTTCGTCCTCGCTCCAACACATGAGGAGATGTTCACCCTGACAGTCAAAGATCTGTATAGCTCGTATCGCGATTTGCCACTCGTGATCTATCAGATCCAGACGAAGTTCCGTGACGAAGCACGTCCACGAGGCGGCCTTCTGCGTACCCGCGAGTTTGCGATGAAGGACTCGTACAGCTTCGATGTCGACCAGGCCGGCCTGGACGCCGCCTATCAGGCGCACCGCGACGCGTACATCAAGCTGTTCGAGCGAATGCAACTCCCGTACGTCATTGTCGCCGCCACCTCCGGCGCCATGGGTGGATCGGCTTCAGAGGAATTTCTCGCTCCTCTGCCGGTTGGTGAAGACACGTTCGTTCGCTGCACCAACTGCGACTTCGCGTCAAACGTCGAGGCGGTCCATACGCCAGTGCCAGACGCGATCCCGTTCGACGGGCTGCCTGCGTCGATGGTGCACGACACACCGAAGACGCCGACGATTGCCAAGCTCGTCGACTATGTGAATGGCGTTGGCGAGCGGAGCGATGCGTCGCTACGCCACCCAGACCGTGACTGGACCGCTGCTGACACGCTGAAGAACGTGGTCGTCACGTTGAAGCACCCCGACGGCACAACCGAGCCGCTGGCAGTCGGCCTCGAAGGTCATCGCGAAGTTGACATGAAGCGCCTTGACGCTCAGGTCGCACCGGCAGAAGTCGTGCCGTTCGACGAAGACGACTTCAAGAAATACCCTGCCCTGAAGAAGGGCTACATCGGGCCAGGTGCGCTCGGCAGTGACAAAGCGTCGGGTATCCGCTACCTCCTTGACCCCCGCATCGTCGACGGCACTCAGTGGATCACGGGTGCCGACCAGTACAACCAGCATGTTCTGTACCTCACCGCCGGTCGCGACTTCACCGGCGACGGTGTCATCGAAGCAGCCGAGGTACTCAACGGCGACGTGTGCCCATCGTGTGGCTCAAGCGTTGAAATCGCACGTGGCATCGAGATCGGTCACATTTTCCAGCTCGGCACTAAGTACGCCGAAGCACTCGGGCTGACCGTGCGCGACGTCAACGACAAGCCGGTCACTCCCACCATGGGGTCATACGGAGTTGGCGTGTCGCGCTGCCTCGCTGCAGTCGCCGAGGCATTCCTCGACGACAACGGGTTGTGCTGGCCACGCGAAATCTCCCCTGCCGACTTCCACATCGTCAGCGCTGGCAAGGAAGGCACCGCTCATGGGCCCTACGCCGAAGAGTTGGCGGCCTCGCTTGAGGCCGCCGGCCTACGCGTCATCCTCGACGATCGGCCAAAGACTTCACCCGGCATCAAGTTCAAGGATGCCGAGTTGATCGGCGTCCCGACAATCGTCGTTGTGGGCCGCGGACTGAACAACGAGGAAGACCCGACCATCGAGGTGAAGGATCGCAAAACCGGCGACCACGAGGACATCTCAACCTCAACAATCGTCGACCATCT
>JBLIKS010000211.1:0-5260 GCA_047635555.1 Candidatus Azotimanducaceae bacterium | reverse complement strand
GCTGACGCCGCAGCATGGGGACTGACCGATCGCGGCCAAGCCCGAATCACTTCGGCGGCAGGATCGGTGGAGGCTCCGGTCGAGATCACCGACGACATCGCCCAATCGGTGGTCAGCCTGCCCCACGGCTGGGGCCACGATGCCCCCGGCACGCGGTTGAACGTCGCTGCCCGACGCCCGGGGGTCAACAGCAACGTGCTCACCGACGGATCGATGATGGACCCATTGTCGGGCAACGCCGTGCTCAACGGCATCCCCGTCGAGGTCACCCCCGCGCCGCCAAGAGACACCGAGGCGAGCAACACCGAGAGCCAACAAGAATCGGAGACCGTATGAACACCACCAACACCACCACCACCTCCTCATCCACCTCCACCTCAGGCAGCACCAGCACTTCAGGCAGCACCGACCGCCGTGTCGCACTCATCGCAAACACGAGCTTCTACATTGGCCCGCCACTGGCCCGCGAGCTGGCGAAGCGGGGCCACGACCTGATCATCGGCGACCCAGAGCCGGGCCTGGTCGACGAACTCGAGAGCCTCGGCGCCACGGTCGCAGTCGCCGAGGGCGTGTGGGACCTGGCCGATGCCGATGTCGCCGATCGGCTCGTGCAGACCGGCCTCGATCAGTTCGGTCGCATCGACGCCGCCACCGCCTTCACCGGCGAGATCGTCGTCGGCCGCTTCCTCCAGTCGACCACTGCCGATCTCCACAAGCTCGAACGCGGCTTGATCGACGCCCCGTATCAGTTCATGAAAGCAGTGCTCCCCTCGATGATCGAGCGCGGTGAAGGCCAGGTGCTGATGATCACCAGCTCGGCCGGGAACAAGGTCCTTCCGGCCGCACCTCTGTATTCCGCGCTGCGAGCCTGCGCCACCCACCTCGTCAAGAACGTGGCCGCAGACGCGGCTCGCGACGGGGTGCAGGTCAATGCTCTCGGCACTAACTTCATGGACTTCCCCGGCTTCATCGCAGCAAACGGGGCGGACACGCCCGAGGGGCTTGCGAAGACGGTGGCCCGTGTCCCGATGGGGCGCCTCGGCACGGTCGACGAGTGCGCCGCACTGTGTTGCGCCTATCTCGACGGGACGTGTGGTTTTGTAACCGGGCAATTCGTTGCCCACGATGGAGGGTGGTCCTGATGTCCGAACAAGAACAGCGAAAAGCGCCAGCCGGCATTGAGGTAACACGCGGCGTGTGGGTGCTGCCGTCCCAAGGCAACGGGTTCGGGGTGGAAACCCCCGACGGTGTGGTCGTGGTCGACACGGGGCCTGGCGGTCGCGAGACCGACCAGATGATCGCTGCCTTGCGCGCCCTGACCGATTCGCCCGTCATCGCGATCTGTTACTCACACGGGCACTTTGGCTACAACTTCGGTGTCCCTCAGTGGCTCGACCACAACGCGGAACGCGGCGACGCTGCGCCGCGTCTGATCGCGCATCGCAACCTTCCGCTCCGCTACGACCGGTATCGCGAGACCGAGGGGTATCAGGCCATTCTCAACGAGATGCAGTTCCCCGGCATCTCCGCCAGGTTCGAACCGACCAAGGTCGATCCGACCGAGACGTTCGACGACCACATGGTGCTCTGTGAGTCCCCGCGCATCGAACTGCTGTGGGTCCCGTCGGAGACCGACTGTGCGCTGGCGATGTGGCTGCCTGACACCCGCACGCTCTTCGCCGGGGCAGCTGTTCCCGCCGACTTCATCCCCAACATCGGCACCCCTCAGCGCTCCCTTCGCTTGACGGGGCGTTGGGCCGACACGCTGGACCGACTGATCGAACTGCGCCCCGAAGTGCTCGTGATCGAGTTCGGCGCATTCGTCACCGGCGAGGATCTCATCGCCGAACGGATGATCACGACGGCGCACGCATTGCGCTGGCTCCGCACCGAGGTCGTCGACCGCCTCAATCGCGGCATGAACGAGCGCGAGATTCTCGCCGACCTGGACTACCCGCCCGAGGTGTTCGACTACCCCTGGCTCACCCACGCCTACGGCAGCCCCGACTACATCGTGCGCGACATCGTGCGCGAGGAGAGCGGCTGGTGGGACCGCAACCCGACATCGCTCCACCCGGCCGCGCCGGCCGACGTCGCCCGGGCCACGTTCGACGCCATCGCCGACCCCGACGCCGTGATCGCCCAGGCCGAAGCGTTGGCGGCCGATGGGAACCCGCAGCTGGCAATGCACGTGATTGACCTCGTCGCTCTCGGCCCCGACGAGGAGCCAGCTGTTACCAGGGCGCGCGCGATCAAGTCGGACCTCTGCCGCGCGCGGTCGAAGCAGATCACCCCGTATCCGAGCAAGGGGCTCTACAAGTCGAGCGGCATTCGTCTGAAACAGGGGATCATCTCGTGGGAGGGTGTGGGCCAATGAATGACGGGCAGCCCGAGAAGCAGCCCAATCTGCTCTTCATCTACGCCGATCAGCACCGCGCCGACGTTCTGGGCTGTGCGGGTAACGACATCGTCGTCACACCCCACCTCGACCGCTTGGCGGCAGAAGGCGTCCGCTTCGATCACGCCTGGACCGAGAGCCCGATCTGCCAACCGGCCCGGGCGTCGTTGCTCACCGGCCGCTACCCGAACGACCACGGGGTGCTCGGCAACTTCGCCGGCGACTGCCAACCGGAATGGGACACGTTCCCGCGCCGTCTGCAACAGGCCGGCTACACCACGGCGTCGATCGGCAAGACGCACTTCGCGTCATGGCCGATGGCGGTTGAAGCGGGATCGCCGGCGCCGACCGAGGAGTGGATCGGCAGCTTCGGGTTCGATCACGTCGTCGAAGAGTTCGACCGGTACGTCCATCTCGGCGACTGGGAAACGCCCTACATGCGATTCCTGCGCGACCACGACACGCTCGAGCCATACCAGGGCGTGGTGGGTGCGAACTTCCGTGGTGGGGACGGGCACTGGAACGGCGTCACCTCTCCCCTCCCTCAGGAGCTGGACCTCACCTGTTTCCTGGCCGACGAAGCACAAACATGGATCGGCCGGCAACCAGGCGACCGGCCGTGGTTCATGCAACTCTCGTTTGTGCAACCCCACGTACCGCTCATGGGTGACCCCACGTGGGCCGAGCACTACGCCGACGCACACATCGAACGCACCGCCCGGTCCGAGCCCGAACCGCACACCGAGGAGTGGGCCAACCACCTCGCCTTCCTGCGCAAGCACTCACACAGCGAGCTGTTGACCGACGAGTTCGTGCTGGCCGGTGCCCGCCAGTACTACGCCATGGTGTCGCTGATCGACCAGCGCATCGGCGACCTGCGAGCCGGGTTGGAGGAACGAGGCCAACTCGACAACACATGGATCGTGTACTCGGCCGACCATGGCGAGATGCTCGGCGATCACGGGTTGATGGCCAAGATGAACTTCTACCGGTCGTCGGTCCGGGTGCCGCTGATCGTACGCCCTCCGTCGGGGACGACCGGCCGAGTCGAGACAGCGCCGGTGCAAGCCTTTGACATCGCGGCCACGCTGCTCGACGCTGGCAACGCGCCAGCCCTCGACGGCGCCCCATCGCAGTCGCTCGTGCCGTTCGTGACCGGCGACGCCGATGGTGGTGAAGGCACGACCCGTGACCACGCGGCGAGCCTGATCCGTATGCGCCCCGGCCTGCCGACGTGGCAGGCGATCACCGACGGCCACTGGCGGGCGACCATCAACGCCGACACCGGCGAAGCCGTCGAGTTGTTCGATCTCGACACCGACCACGACGAAGCGACCAATCTCGTGGACGATGCCGCCTCGAGCGACGAGCTCGCTCGGCTGGCAACTGCACTCGGGTCTACCATCGGCACCTCATGACCGAGATTGTTGAGGATGGACGAGTCGCACGCGGAGCGCGCACTCGCGAAGCGGTGATCGATGCGATGCTCGACCTCCACGCCGAGGGAGACCTCACTCCGACCATCGAGGCAATCGCCGCCCGGGTAGGTCGGACGACCCGCTCGATCTATACCCACTTCCAGGACAAGGAAGCACTGGCGGTGGCGATCGCCGGACGACAACTTGAACAACACCTCGAATTGTTCACCGCTCGACCCCCCACCGGGACCCGCTCCGAACGAATCGCGGGCATCGCAACCCATCGCGCCGAATTGTTCGAGGCCGTCGCACCGGCGCGCCGCTCGGCACTGGTCAGGATGCACAAGTCACCCGAGCTCCAGAAGCAACAGGCCACGCTTGCCGCGCACCTCCGCAAGCAGTTGGCCCGCACGTTTGAGCCCGAACTGTTTGCGCTCAGTACCGCCGTCGCGGACGAGACGCTCGAACTGCTCGATCTCCACACCAGCTGGGAAACCTGGGACCGGCTACGAACGTGGCAGAGCCTGTCGGTCGAGCGCAGCCGTCGACTGATGACCGGCCTGGTCACTCAGGCCCTGAAGCACTGACCGACACCTCGGCCACCGGCCGCATGCCGGGACTGAATGACCTGAGAGAAGGCAAGTCTCAAAACAGCTCACGGTGGGCCATCCAGCCGACCCGAGTCGTTTGTCAATCTGAGCTGCGATTGCGCGCGTTCAAGAGAACCCGATGGCAACGAGATCCTTGGAGGTTCGATGGGCCCGGAGCAAACAGCGAAAGCATCTCGCGAACGAGGTTCTCCACCCATGGATCAGCGACAAGTTCAGCGACGAATCGGAGTTCGGCTTCGAGTCCGCTGCATTGCTCCCCGTTCAGGAAGATGGGGACAGTCTTCGTAGTCCTGCGTCATCAACGAAGCCTCGCATGAGCGAGTGGTCATTGCGGTCCGCACCACGAGGCCGGCAGTCGACACATGGCCGGAGGGAACATCAGCTTTTCTGCCTGAGAACGCGTCTTGATCCCAACCTCGACAGCGTCTCGACCAAGTCGTTCCCGCGACCAGCGCGAGCCGGGTCGGCGATATCGCCCCAATTTCACAAGCAGTCTCGGCGCAGGCAAGGCACGACTCCGGAGGACCACTTGACGGAAATGGCCTCTGACGAGGTGTTTCTTGGGAGCGGATGACGGGAGTCGAACCCGCGTATTCAGCTTGGGAAGCGCTTCGAGGCGGATTGCATCGTGCCTCCGTATCGGCTATTTGTCCTGTTCAGCCTTGGTTTCTTCGAGCGCCGTTGCTGTGCGCTGTTGCGCCGTATTGCACCCTGTTGAGCGTTGTTCTAGGCATGAGTTAGGCACGCCGGGTCGACTCAGACCCATTGCTGTTCCGATGGTTTCCAGGTGCCGTCAGCTCGACCGTCGAAGATCGGTTGGAAGAGTGACACGG
>JBLIKS010000210.1:0-5266 GCA_047635555.1 Candidatus Azotimanducaceae bacterium | reverse complement strand
AGTCGGCGACCTCATCTGGCAGGCCGCCGACATGCGGACACGTGGCTTCCTGATGGGTGCCACTGCCGGCCGAACCACGCTGGAGGGCGAAGGCCTTCAGCACCAAGACGGACACAGCCTCGTGCTTGCGTCAACCGTGCCTGCCGTGCAGGCCTACGACCCGTCCTTTGCGTACGAGGTCGGCGCCATCGTCGATGCTGGCATCAAGCGGATGTACGGCGGCGGATCGCCCGATGAGACCGATGTCTTCTACTACATCACCCTCTACAACGAGAACTACGAGATGCCGGTCATGCCCGACACCCCCGGGCTCGCTGAGGCAATCGTCGAAGGTCTGTACAAGTGGGCCGATGCCCCGTCTGCTGCTGGTGAGAGCGAGGGCGAGACCGCCGAGTTGATTCCGGCGACGCTGCTGTTCTCTGGCAGCGCCCAGGGTGCCGCTCGCGAAGCCGCAGCCGACCTCGCTGAGCACTACGGCGTCGGCACCGAACTCTGGTCGGCAACGTCGTACAAGGCGCTCCGCGAGGAAGGCCTTGCGGCCGAGCGCCACAACCGGTTGCATCCCTCCGGCGAGCGGCGCGTCCCGCGCGTGGCCCAGATCCTGGCCGACTCACAGGGCCCAATCACCACTGTTTCCGACTTCATGATGGCGGTCCCCGAGCAGGTCATGCGCTTCCTTCCGGGCCGCACCTTCATGACCCTCGGGACCGACGGGATGGGCAGATCCGACACGCGTGAGGCGCTACGCCGTCACTTCGAAATCGACACCGGCCACATCGTCGTCGCCGTGCTCTCGGCGCTCCTCCAAGACGGCAAGGTCGATGCCAGCGTCGTCCACGACGCCATCAACCGCTACGACATCGATCCCGACGCCGTCGACCCCTTCATCGTCTGAGATCTCGCTCGACGTTCGGGGCAACTGCCCGCCGAGGTACCCTGCCAATCCGCCCGCCGATACCGGCCCGATGTTGAGACGTCGATCGATGCCCGAACGTTACAGAATGCCGGTCGATCCGACCGCTGACAACAATCCGCACTCGTTCGTCCTCCAGATGGTTGGCTCTGAGCACACCGTTCTCGAGCTCGGTTGCGCGACCGGCCATGTCACCGAACACCTCGTCGCGGCATCCAACCGCGTGGTCTGTGTCGAGATCGACCCTGAGTCAGCTGAGGAGGCGCGCCGTTTTGCTGATCGTGTGCACGTCCTCGACCTTGACGTCGACCGGGTCTCTGCAGTTGAAGCCGACCGGTTCGACATGATCGTCGCCGGCGATGTTCTCGAACACCTCCGTGATCCCTTACCAGCATTGTCGGACGCGTTGACCTTGCTCGAACCGGGTGGCCGCGTCATCATCTCGGTTCCGAACCTCGCCTACGCCGACGTGCGTCTCTTAGTGCTTGAAGGCCGCATCGAGTACCAGGATGAAGGTCTGCTCGATCGAACCCACCTGCGATGGTTCACGCGGGTCTCGTTACGCGACCTCCTCGCCGATGCCGGCCTCGTAGCGGAAGAGGTGCGCCGAGTGACGCATCCGCTCGGATCATCCCGGCTACCCGTCGATTGGTCGTCCCACAGCGAGGCGACCAAGGCGTTCGTGCTCTCCGACCCCGAGGCTCTGACGTACCAGTTCGTCGTCAAGTGTCGTCGAACGGAAGAGTCACCGACTGGGCCCGACCTACTCGCGGGCGAACCGCATTCATGGCCCGTGCACAACTGTGAAGCAATCGGTGCGGAACACGCAGCACTCCTGGAGCACATCAAGACCCTCGAGGCAACGGTCGATGCCTGGGAAAACTCGCGTACCGCCCGGCTGACGGAACCGTTCAGACGGGCGTCGGCAACCGTGCGTCAACGGCTCAGGCCAACACGATGACCAATATCTCTCTCTCAGATGTGACCCATCGCATGGCGTACCGCCACGACGACTTGCCGTTCGTGCTGTTGTGGTCCGAGAAGTCAGGTTGTACGAGCCTGTTCCAGTGGATGCTGATGCAGACCAATGAGTTTGACGAGGCGAGCGCGTTTAGCGACTGGATCCACGACTGGGAACACGCCGTAATGAAGGCGCGCCCCGGTTATGCGGACCGTCTGGTACGACAGCTCAACGATCACGCGCCAGCGTTCAAGTTGGTCCGCGACCCGTTCGATCGAGCCGTGAGCGGATTTCTCATGCTCGTGACGCTTGGCGATGATTCTGGACATTTCACCGTGACGATCCGCCAAGAAATTCGAGAGTTCGTCTATGGCAACCCGGATGTGCCGTACGCGTTCGGATTCATCGACGCGCTGCGATGGCTAGCGACACAAGAATCTTCAGAACTCGACCATCACTTGAGTCCGCAGTACAACCCGATCGAAAGCCAGATCACCAATCTCGAACTCATCCGGCTGGAACGATTCGACGCCGACATCCGCCAGATAGAGGAGCGGTTTGGGCTACCGCGTGCCGACCTTGCGAAGGCATCGGAGTCGCGTCATCACACGACCCGTGCTGCGCCAGTCGGGCTCAACCCAGAGGCCATCGCCCGATTGCACCCACCGATTCCACTGTTCCAATCCGGGTTTCTTTTGCCGAAGTCGTCTGACTTCATGACAGGCGAGGCAGTCGAACTGATCTCGCATATTTATCGCGTCGATATCGATGCCTACGGGTACGAGCCGCCGGTCGTGACGTCCGCTTCGGAACCGGTTGCCGAGAAACAACTCGACCTAATCAGGCGATTCAGGCAAACCGCCAGACAAGCCCTGCGTTCACGTAAACCGCTTCTCGATCCGACGTCGACCGAACGCACCGACGTTTGACCGTAGGTCACCGGGTTCGTCGACGAGCGGCGCAGACGTTCAGCCACCATTCATCCCGACAGGCGGTGCAACCGGTCGGTGTGCGGGGGCCACTCGATGTTCTATAGATTTGGGCTATGCCAGGAACGTTGTTCATCACCGGCGACAAGGCGGCAGACACGCTGCTGAACACGAACGGCAATGCCCTCTTGCTCGGCATGTTGCTCGATCAGCAGGTGCCGATGGAGTGGGCGTTCAATGGGCCGTCCACACTCAGGTCGCGCCTCGGGCACCTCGATCCGAAGAAGATCACTGCGATGGACATCGAGCAGTTCGTCACGATCTGCTGCGAGAAACCCGCGATCCACCGGTTTCCCGGCTCGATGGGCAAACGAGTGCACGAGGTCTGCACCGCGCTCGTCGCTGACTACAAAGGCAATGCCGTCAACATCTGGAAGGACGTCGACTCCGGCAAGGAGTTGTACCGACGACTGCACGCGCTGCCCGGCTACGGCGAAGAAAAGTCAAAGATATTCGTGGCGTTGCTCGCCAAGACCCAGGGTGTCGCCCCGGCTGACTGGCGCAAGGCTGCCGGCAAGTTCGGCGACGACGTGCCGCGCTCGGTTGCAGACGTCTTCGACGAGGCGTCCCTCGGCAGGGTCCGCAAGTGGAAGAAGGCCCAGAAAGCCGCCAAGAAAGACAAGCAGGATCGGCCGCTCGCAACATGACCGCCGAGATCGCCGTTGCTCCGGAGTTGACTAAGTCAACTGCGCTGCCGTCAATCACTGCGCGGGTCGAGAGGCGACCAGCTCCTGCCAACGGTCGAGGAAGACTTGTTGTTGTTTGGCAACATCGGGAGGCGATGTTGCGGAGCCGTGGTGTTCGTGCTCGACCAGCACCGAATCGATGACTTGGGTTCCTCCCCCCAGCTGAGCAGCGCGCAAAGCGAAGTCGACGTCCTCGTAGTACGCCGGGTGATACGCCGGGTCGAAGCCCTCCAGCCTCGAGAACAACTCGGCTGAGAGGAACCAACACGCAGCTGAGGCATAGTCCGGCGGATGCGACCCGGACGTGAGAATCGGTCGCGTGTCACCGTTGTTGATGATCCTCATGCCAATCTCCTGCAGTGCACCATCGGGAAAGATCAGTGCCGGGGCCGAGATGAGGTCAGGCCGCGACCGCGCTGCGCTGAGCAGAGCGCGAAGTTGACCAGGTGCGACAACGACGTCTGGATTGATGAGTGCCAGCGTCGACGCGCGCGCCACAGCGACGCCGGCATTGTTGCCGCCGCCGAAGCCGAGGTTGGTCGATGGCTGGATGAGCCGCACACCACGTGAGGCGATGGCGGATCGATTGCCAGCAGCATGACCTCGTTGAGGATGAGCATTGTCGACAACAATCACCTCGGCCGCAATCTCATCCGCGGTGATCGAGGCGCCGAGTGAGGCGAGACATCGATCGAGGGCCAGCCCCGTGCCGAAGGCAACGATGACGACACTCAGTTCGGGCTCATCGACCCACGGGATCGAGACCCAGGGAACAGGCGATGCGGTGACCTGGACGAGCGCGGCGCTTTCTCCGCTCACGCTGCACAGTCCGGACGTTGCTCGGCCCGCACCGGGCCTGCCGATGAGTCATCGATGTTCTGGCGTGGCATCAGTCGCGTTCCGCACGCGTGGTAGCCGCGCCATCGGGCCGTTTGACGAGTTCGGCGACAATGGCCAGGAGTTGGTCGTTGGTGGCCTGGAGTTCGGTGACCTTCACTTCGAGCGCCTCGACCTGACGCATCCGGTCATCAACCAGTTCGGTGATAGCGGCAATCGACTCGGTGACATTGACCGTTGCCTCGGAGCGGACGGCATCGATCCTCGGGAGGAGTGAATCCTCGACGGCCTGGCTACGTTCGCGGACCACGTCCTTGACCGCCTCGAAATGTTCGTTGATGTAGCGCCGTACAGGGCTGGTCACACTTCGAGCAGGATTGGTGAGGCGCGTCCTTGGCATCTGCGGCACGCTAGCTGTAGCCAACCGTCAACTCAGTAACACGTCCAGCAGTTCGTCGGGCACGGCCAGCGACGACCGCCTGCAATATCTTCCCCTGGGGGAATCGAAGATCGGTGCCAACACAATCGCAGCTCCCCATCGAGGCACCAGTCAATGCTCGCACCAATCTGTTCCTGAATCTGTCAAGGGGTTGTGCCGTTCTGCTGGTGATGTACGACCATTTGGGTGCTGTCTGGCCGAGCTACTCAGATCGGTCATGGATCGCAATCGTGTGATATCACGCTGGATCAATGACCGCTCGGCATCATTCAGAACTTCGGATTCCTCGGCGTGGCAATTTTCTTTCTCGTCTCCGGCGTGGCGTGGCGTGGCGTGGCGTGGCGTGGCGTGGACGATGCTCATCGAGATCCTGTTCTACGCCGCGATGTTCGCCACGTTGCCGTTGGTGAAATCACGCCCGGTGGCTGCCAGCCCAATCAT
>JBLIKS010000209.1:0-5273 GCA_047635555.1 Candidatus Azotimanducaceae bacterium | reverse complement strand
GGAGCCAACGATCGACCGGTCAGCCACGGGGCTCGCCGCGATCTTGTCGACGTCGCCGTCGAGGAAGAACATGGCCTGGACTGATGTGTGCTTGCTATCAACATCGACGTCGACCGACTCGCATGCAGCGGCGAACGCTGCGTGTCGGTCAGCGGCGAGGGTCGGGGCCCCCCAGGTATTCCAGTCAGTGGCGTGGCGAGCGGCGATTTTCAACATGCGTGGGCTGCCGGTGCCGACGGTGATGGGGAGGGGCGACTGCACCGGCTTCGGATCACACGGTGCGTCTGTGAAGTCGTAGAACTCGCCGTGGAACTCGGTTCGGTCGTCCGCGAGGAGCGACTCGATGATTTGGATCGACTCTTCGAAGCGGCTGACGCGTTTGCCCGGAGCTTCGAGTTCGATGCCGTATGCCCGGTGCTCGTTGATTTGCCAACCGGCACCGAGGCCGAGGACGAAGCGGCCGTTCGAGAGCTGATCGAGTGTCGCAGCGCGGTTCGCGAGGAGCGCAGGATGGTGCACCGACGTCGGTGACACGAGGGGGCCGAGGCGAATGCGTTCGGTCACGGCAGCGATCGCCGGGAGTATTGTCCAGCACTCGTGGACCGGCCCCGGCTTGAACGACTCATCGCCGGTGTTCTCCATGTAGTGATCGGCGTACCAGAAGCAGTACCAACCGTCGGTGTCACCCATCCGAGCGAGGTCAAGCACTTCTTGGACGGGGCGAGCTGGGCTGGGCCAGATGGAGAACTTCATTCGATGCAACCTACTGATGTGTCCGTTTCTGACCCGAGGGGAAGCGGGCAGACCGTACGCTGCGGCTTGTGGCTGACACGAGCAATCAACTGTGGGAAGAGCACGCCGACTGGTGGATCGAAGGATTTACCGACGGCGCCGACCCCGAGTACGAAGAGCAGATCCTGCCGCTTGCAGCGCACGAGTTAGCCGGTGCTCGACGAGTGCTCGACATCGGATGTGGCGACGGCCAGGTCAGTCGACTCGCAGCATCCAACGGCGCCGACGACGACATCACGGTCATTGGTATCGACCCGACATGGAACTGCCTTGCGGTCGCATCTGCACGAGGTGGAGGGCCCGCGTATGGACGCGCCGCCGCGGCCGCGTTGCCGTTCGCCGACGAGTCGTTCGACACCGCTGTTGCCTGCCTCGTGTTCGAACACATCGACGACGTCGACGACGCGATTGCTGAGGTCGCCCGGGTCCTCGAACTGGGTGGCCGATTCTGCTTCTTCCTCAACCACCCAATCTTGCAAACACCTGACGCTGGATGGATTAACGACCATACGGTCGACCCACCCGAGCAGTACTGGCGGATGGGCCCTTATCTCATTGAATCCGCCACGATCGAGCAGGTCCAGAAAGACGTGTTCATCCGCTTCATCCACCGTCCGATGTCCCGCTATATCAATGCTCTCGCCGAGCATGGTTTGGTCATCGAGCGCATGTTGGAGCCATCGCCACCGCCTGGGTTTCTTGCAATCTCCGAGCAGTACGAAGCAGCGTCGGCGTTCCCCCGGCTGCTTTACTTACGCCTCCGCAAAATCAGCTAGCGGTCACACTGTGCCTGGCACAGTGTGATCGGTCACGCGATGTGTTGGGGGCCGCGCACGAGGCGGCCGGGGAGTGCACCTGTGAACTTGTCGTTCTCGACGGTGACCTCGCCGCGCGCGATCGTGTAGCTGTAACCGATGCCGTGCTGGACGAACCGGGGAGCGTCGGTCGGGAGGTCCCAGGTCATGCGCGGCGCGTCGACGTTGAGGTTCTCAAAGTCGATCACGTTGACGTCGGCGCGGTAGCCCGCTGCAAGCACGCCACGGTCATACATGCCGTAGAACTCCGCGGTTTGCTGCGTCTGGCGGTGGACCACATACGGAAGTTCCATGCGCTTCCCTCGGCTGCGGTCGCGTGCCCAGAACGACAGCATGAACGTCGGCATCGAACCGTCACAGATGGCGCCGCAGTGCGCTCCGCCGTCAGCCAAGCCCATGCGAGTGAGCGGGTGAAGATGCATCTCGCGCAGTGGGTCGAGGGTCTCCTCACCGTAATTCATGAGCGGAAAGTAGAGGAGGCCGTTGCCGCCGTCCGTACACAGGTGGTCGTAGGCGAGCGATGCTGCCGACGACGCATCACGCTTTGCGCGTGCCGCAAGCGAGTCGGCGGGGTCGGGCTCGTAGTCGGAGTCGCCAACGAAGGCCCACATCTTGTCCCAGCTGCCGAGAACGAACTGCAGGAACTCCGATGCATCGGGGTGCTGTTCGGCAAGGATCGCCGCTTTCACCTCGGGCTTGAGGAGCTCGGTGAGTCGTGCAGCACGATCGAGTTCGGCGAGCGCTTCGAAGCTTGGTCGTCCGATGAACGGGTTGAGCGTGCCGTCCCAGCATTGCAGGATCCCGACGGGTCGACCAGCTACCTGGCCGTGCACGGCCAGGCCGTCGTCATGCGCTTTTTCGCACAGCCCGAGGACGTCCTTCCAAAGATCCGGGTGGCGGTCGTTGATGTTGAAGTTGAAGACGACGGGATGCTGGGTGATGCCGGCAACTTCGCGGAGCCATCCGAACGACTCGGGAACTTCGGGGTGGTGGAGCGCGCATTCGAAGACGCCGTGACCGGCCGCGGCTATTCCCTTGGCGATGCCGATCAGCTCGGACGAGTCAGCCGAGGTTCCTGGAACAAGGTCGCCGTCAACCGACTTGTGCAGCGGAGTGCGTGACGTGGAGAATCCGAGTGCACCGGCGCGCAACGCCTCTTCGGTGAGCGCAGCCATCTGCCCGATCTCTTCGGGCGTGGCCTCAATGCCATCGGCCGAGCGGTCTCCCATGACATAGGCGCGCAGCGCGCCGTGCGGCATCTGTGCACCGATGTCGGCAATGAACTCGCGTCGATCGAGCGCGTCGAGGTATTCGGGAAATGTCTCCCACTCCCACGAGATCCCGTCGGTCAGCGCAGCACCTGGGATGTCTTCGACGCCTTCCATCAGGCGAATCAGCCACTCCCTGCTGTGTGCATGTGCTGGTGCGAAACCAACGCCACAATTGCCCATCACGACGGTGGTGACACCGTGCCAACCGGCAGGGGTGAGGTACGGGTCCCATGTGGCCTGCGCGTCGTAATGGGTGTGCATGTCGACCCAGCCGGGCGTGACGATCTGCCCGTCGGCGTCGATTTCTCGACGGCCGCCAGCAGCCACCGTGCCGGGCGGCCCGACGGCGACGATCGTGTCGCCGTCGATCGCGAGTTCACCAAGATACGGCTCGGTGTTGGTCCCGTCGATGATCGTGCCGTTGCGAATCACGATGTCATGCATGACCACATCATGGCGCATGTCCGAGAGCTCACGAACTGCTGAAGCACTATCAGCGGCTGGTTGTCTGGGCCTGTAGATTGGTCAAATGGCCGAAATCGTCCTTATCTCCGGATTGTCGGGAGCGGGGCGCTCGGGGGCAGCCAATGTGCTCGAGGACCTCGGTTGGTTTGTCATCGACAACCTGCCGACAGCGCTCGTCAGTACCTTCGTCGAACTGGCTGCGAAGCCGGGAAGCGAGATCGCGAAGCTGGCCCTCGTCGGCGGACGCGACCATGCCAACGTCTTGAGCAAGGTCGCCGAACTCCGCGCCGATGGACACAACGTACGAATTCTCTTCCTCGATACAACGACCGCACAGCTCGTCAAGCGATATGACGCGACGCGCCGCCGGCATCCGCTGGCGGCTCAGGCTGACGGCTTGGTCGAATCAATCGAACTGGAACGGCAGCAGTTAGACAAGGTTCGTGGCAGCGCTGACCTCATCATTGACACGACCGACTTGAACGTTCACCAACTCAAGGGACGGATCCTCCAGGCGTTTGACCATGGCACAGAATCACGCTTGCAGGTAGCAGTCGAGAGCTTCGGGTTCAAGCATGGTCTGCCGCTCGACGCTGACATGGTGCTTGACGTGCGCTTCCTCCCAAACCCTCACTGGGACGAAGGGTTGCGACCGCTCACTGGGCACGATCCGGCTGTGAGCGACTACGTGCTTGAGACTTCCTCCGGTAGCGACTTCGTTGATCGCATCCACGATCTACTCTCGAGCCTGCTGCCGCAATACGAGTCCGAAGGCCGCAGCTACCTCACTGTTGCGATCGGCTGTACTGGCGGGCGACACCGCTCGGTCGCGGTCGCGGAAGAACTCGCAGGCCGACTTCGGTCGGACGGCGTTGCGGTGCGCGCAGCACACCGCGATTTGGCGCGCTGAATCGCTCGTTCTCGAACAACGGCACCGAACCCGGAACGGCCACGCCCGCGCCAGCTACAGTCGGCGATGCGCACTTGGTGCGTCGAACGCTCCACACGGGGCCTTCACCTTTCACCACGATCAAGGGATTCATCACATGACAGTTCGCGTCGGCATCAATGGCTTCGGACGTATCGGCCGTAACTTCTTCCGTGCGGCAAAGGCGCAGGGGGCTGACATCGACTTTGTTGCGGTGAATGACCTGGGGTCGCTCGAACAAATGGCTCACCTCCTCAAGTACGACTCGGTGCTTGGTCGCTTCCCCGAACAGGTGACTGTTGTTCAGGGCGGCTTGAAGGTCGGCGAGGACACTCTCAAGGTGCTCAGCGAGCGCAACCCGGCCGATCTGCCATGGGGTGAACTCGGTGTTGACGTCGTGATCGAGTCGACTGGCTTCTTCAACTCGCGTCAAGCGGCTGGCGCCCACCTCGACGCCGGCGCACCGCTTGTCATCGTCTCGGCGCCCTGCACCGAAGCCGACGCCACGTTCGTCTACGGCGTGAACCACAAAGATTTCCGGGTCAGCCAGCACAAGGTGATCTCGAACGCCAGCTGCACGACCAACTGCATTGTGCCGCTCGTCAAAGTGCTCGATGACAACTTCGGCGTTGTTGAAGGTCTCATGACCACCATCCACGCCTACACCGGTGATCAGGCTCTGGTCGACGGCCCGCACAGTGACCTCCGTCGTGCCCGCGCCGCGGCAATCAACATCATCCCGACAACGACCGGCGCCGCACGTGCGACCGCCCTGGTCATGGAGTCGATGAAGGGCAAGCTCGATGGCGGCTCACTCCGCGTACCCCTGCCGACCGGCTCACTCACTGACTTCACCGCCAACCTCAAGAAGAAGGCAACGGTCGAAGAGATCAACGCTGCCTTCAAGAAGGCCGCCAAGTCGGGTGCCCTCAAGGACGTGCTCAGCTACACCGAGGACCCGATCGTGTCGAGCGACATCGTCACAGATCCGTCGAGCTGTAC
>JBLIKS010000208.1:0-5301 GCA_047635555.1 Candidatus Azotimanducaceae bacterium | reverse complement strand
TCGACCGTATTGATGCTCGATCTGTCGCTGTCGATGCCGATGCGTGACAATTTTCTCCCGGCCAAGAAGGTCGCCATGGCTCTACACAGCTTGATTAGCTCTCAGTTCCCCCGTGACTACCTGGGCATTGTTGGATTCTCAGAGACCGCTCGGACTCTGAAGGCCGAGCAGTTGCCAGAAGTGTCCTGGGACTTTGTCTATGGAACGAATATGCACCACGGCTTCACGCTGGCGCGCCAACTGCTGTCACGAGAATCTGGCACAAAGCAGATCATCATGATCACTGACGGCGAGCCCACGGCTCACATCACGCCCGATGGGTACCCCTTCTTCAACTATCCGCCGGCGCGCGAGACGATCGAAGCAACGCTGCGCGAGGTGGTGAGGTGTACGAAGGAACAGATCCGGATCAACACCTTTGGCCTCGGTGCTGACGGTTCACTCCGGGCGTTCATCGAGCAGATGACGTCGATCAACCGAGGTCGGGCCTTCTTCACTACGCCGGAGAACCTCGGTGACTACGTGCTCGTCGACTTCATGGAGGGCAAGCGGGCCATGGCTCGCAACGCCCGCCGCGCCGGCTGAGAGCTTGGCCAGCCGCTTGCGGCTTTGCGAACCTGATCACGCGCGTTGCGCGCGATGAGCGCGCTCTCCGCGCGAATAATCCAAACGTGCACTTGCGCAAGAGTGGTGGGCTCTGGCAGAATGACATTCGTGTAGTTACAACGTTGTTGCGACGGCGTCAAGCATCTGCGATTGGTGAGATGCCGCAAGCAATGGCATTTGACAAAAAGTTCTACAACCCAGACGATTTTCGGACCCACACAGGAAGTCCCTCACATGCAGTTCATTACGACATCGAGCATCACAGTCAGCGCCACACCGGTCGAGCCGGAGCAGGACTGGCACGATCACGCGAACTGCCTTGGCGTTGACCCCGATCTCTTTTTCCCCGAGCGCGGTGCGTCCACCCGAGAAGCAAAAGAGGTCTGCCGGGGCTGCGAAGTCCAGCACGATTGCCTCGAGTTCGCATTACAGAACGGCGAAAAGTTCGGCATCTGGGGCGGCCTGTCGGAACGCGAACGTCGGCGTATCCGCCGCCAACGTGCCCAGGTTGCGCGTAGCATCATCGGCGCCTGAGCCGACATTTCTGACGCCCACGAGGGCTTCACGTCCAAAACTTGTGAGGGCCTTGTCGAATGCGCGACGCCATCGATACGGCGGTGCGGTAACCTGGACTCATGATTGGATTTACGCTCGGTGGCCCAGAAGGCATTATTCTTCTCGTTCTCGTTCTCGTGCTCTTTGGCGGTTCGCAGCTTCCCAAGCTCGCGAAGAACTTAGGTAAGGCACAGAAGGAATTCAAGGACGGTCTCGACGAAGCGAACAAGCCTCGCGAAGACGCCAGCTCCGATGCTGACTAAGACGCTGCGCCCGCTCTGACCATCTCAGGGTCGCAGGTCACCTGAAAACGCAACGATGCCCCGGCGCTGAGCTGGGGCATCGTTGCGTTTTCGGGTCGATTCAGCCAAGAAGTGGTCGCACCGAGAATTGGTTCAACCGAGAATCGGTTCAACCGAGAATCGGTTCAACCGAGAATCGGTTCAACCACGGCGGCGCCATAGAGGCGTCGTGCGGCTCAGGCGCTGGTGCCGACGACAGCATCCTCGCGGCGACGCTTCAGGATGCGACGACGTTCGCGTTCGCTGCAAGCGCCCCACACGCCGTGATCGATCCGGGAATCGAGTGCGTACTCGAGACATTGACCCACGACAGGACACTCCTTACAGATCTTGCGGGCACGGTCGACGCCGACGCCATCGCTGGGGAAGAACGTGGCTGGCGGGTGCAGGCGGCAGTTGCCGTCGGCCATCCATGCTGTTGCTGAGTCCGGGTCGTGCGGTGCCGTGTTGAGTTCGATTGGCCGTTCGTTGAGGGCTGCGTGCTCTGCACGGCTGAGGCCCTTCAGTGGGGCGTTCTTGGCGTTCTTGGTTCGCTTGATCATGTCGGTGGTCCTTCTTCACGATGCTGATCGGCCCGAAATTGGCGGGATACACATTTTGACGTCGCTGGGAGCTGCTTGGTTCCCAATTTCTTGTTCGTTTCGACTTGTTTCCTGGATTCTTTTTTCACTAGTTGGTGTCTCTGTTGTTGTGGCAGGACGACCGTACGTTACGCCGTTGATGGCAAACCGTAACACATCCGTAAAGAAAGTCGCGGTGCGCAGCACAGCGCATGCCCTTTCTGGCGCGTTGATCATCGCAGCTGCAGGTAAGAGCCTGGTGAGGGCTCACGAAACGATCGGGAACTTCGCGCCGTTAGTCTGGAAGGCATGAGTGACGTCGCTGTCGAGAACCGAGAACCCAAAGCGCACGCTCGGATCGTGTACCACGGCCCGGTGTCGCCGCACTGGGAGGTCTACGGCGACTGGGGTGATCGCCAGACTCTCGACGAATTCCGTGCCCGCGTGCTGGCACGCCTCGTGTTGCTCCCACGTGACGACCCGCAGTTCCGTCGCAACCGCGAGCGCATTGTGCGTGACGCCGAACGTTCACTGGTCTCCATCGAATGGGACCTCGGTCGTCCCGAAGACGCATCCTGAACACCACAGGCACGACGACACCCGGAAACGGAATTGCTGTGAGCCGGTCCGAAAACGGACAGACTGGCGTCGACGAACGCTTTCTGAATCGTGAGTTGAGTTGGCTCGCATTCAATGAACGAGTGCTCCAACTCGCGACCGAGCCGGGTATTCCCCTCCTCGAACGTGCCAAGTTCTGCGCGATCACGTCGACGAACCTTGA
Organism: Candidatus Azotimanducaceae bacterium; assembly: GCA_047635555.1. Taxonomy (GTDB): domain Bacteria; phylum Actinomycetota; class Acidimicrobiia; order Acidimicrobiales; family Ilumatobacteraceae; genus Ilumatobacter_A. Next base: position 2,497 of record JBLIKS010000208.1, on the reverse strand, counting down.
CGAGTTCTTCCAGGTGCGCGTCGCGGCGCTGAAAGACCAGGTGATTGCCGGCATCGACTGGCCCACGTGGGACGGCCGCACCCCGGCGCAACAGCTCGCCGCGATTTCGGAATGGGTGCCGGGCATGATCGAGCGCCTCGACGAGGCCTTTGTCGATCATCTCGTTCCCGAGCTCCGCGCCGCCGGTGTCGAGATTATTTCATGGGACGACACGACCGTCGACGAGCGAGCCGAACTCGATCGCATCTACGTGTCGCGCATGTTCCCGGTGCTGACCCCGCTTGCTGTCGATCCGGGCCACCCGTTCCCGTACATCTCCGATCTTGCGCTGTCGCTCGCCATCAACGTTGCCGACCCCGAAACCGGTGATCGACGCTTTGCTCGGCTCAAGATTCCCGACATTTTCCCCCGCCTGATCAAATGTTCACCCGGTCGATTCGTACCGGCCGAGCAGGTCATCGGCGCCAAACTCGATCGGCTCTTTGTCGGGATGGTCGTGGAAAGCTGGGCCGCGTTCCGCGTCAGTCGCAACGGTGACCTCACGGTCGAGGAAGAAGAAGCCGACGACCTGCTTGAAGCGGTCGAGATGGAACTTCGTCGCCGTCGGTTCAACCGTGCCGTGCGGCTCGAAGTTGCCTTCGACATTGGTGAAGAGCTCCTCGAGCTGCTGGTTCGTGAGCTCGACCTTTCCCATGACGACGTCACGGTCCATCGGTCGCCGCTCGACTTGAGCTGCCTGTTGGAACTGATGTCGCTCGACCGTCCTGATCTCAAGGACGAAGCGTGGCCGCCGGTCACCGCCGGACGAATTGCTGCTGCCGACGAAGGAGACCGACCGATTTTCGACGTCGTTCGCCATCGTGCCGTCCTGCTCCATCACCCGTATGAGAGCTTCTCCAGCAGCGTCGAAGAATTCATTGGTCAGGCAGCAGACGACCCCAAGGTGCAGTCGATCAAGATGACGCTGTATCGAGCGGGCGGTGACAGCGCGATCATCCGCAGCCTCATGAAGGCTGCCGACCGCGGCAAGCAGGTCGCCGTGCTGGTTGAAATCAAGGCCCGTTTCGACGAGGCCACCAACGTTCAGTGGGCCAAGCAGCTCGAACGGGCCGGCGTCCACGTCGTCTACGGCATGGTTGGCCTGAAGACGCACAGCAAGGTCGTCTTGATCGTCCGCGACGACGGCGACCAGCTTCGCCGTTACTGCCACATTGGTACCGGCAACTACAACAGCAAGACGGCGCGGATCTATGAAGACATTGGCGTCATCACCTGCGACCCCGACATCGGCGCCGACTGCGCACAACTCTTCAACCACCTCACCGGCTATAGCCGTGCACACGATTACCAGACGCTCCTCGTTGCGCCACGCGATCTGCGCCGTCAGTTGATCGACCTCATCGAGCACGAAGCAACTTTTGCCTCGGAGGGCGAGATTGTCATGAAGTGCAACTCGATCGCCGACGAAGAGGTGGCCGAGGCGTTGTACGCGGCGAGTAATGCCGGTGTACGGATCGAGCTACTCGTGCGCGGTGTCTGCTGTCTGCGAGCCGGAGTCCCCGGAATGAGCGAGAACATTCGCGTTCGAAGCATCCTCGGCCGGTATCTGGAGCACAGCCGGATCTACCGGTTTAAGAACGGCAACGTTGTCGTCAATGGCCGGTTGCCGGGTGCTGTCACCAACGAGATCCATCTGATTGGCTCAGCCGACCTCATGCCGCGCAACTTGAACCGTCGCGTCGAGGTCTTGGTGCCGATCGAACATGAGCGTCATCGGGCGTGGCTCGACCAGGCAATCGAATTTCAGCTTGCGGACGACATCGTCTGCTGGGAACTGCAACCTGATAACCGATGGACACGAATGGGTCCGACCGACACGTTCGAACCGCACGCGCAAGAGCGCATGTACCGCTGGACTGTCGAACGGCAAAACCCCGGAGCGCACTGAACCGCCGCTACAGCCACATTGAACGACGGCAGCACGGCCGCTGAGTTGTCCCCAGATTCCTGGTTTCTGGTGGTCATCCGGGCCTGTGGGCGCCCGCTTTCAGGCCTCTGTTCACATGTTGGTTGTTTCGTAGCGAATCGTTCATCTCTCGTTCACCTGTCGCGGCGGACCGGTTCATGTTGCTTACGTATCTTCGGGCTCGTTCGTTGCCATCCGGGCAACGGCAGCGTGAACCGCACCAAACTTTTCCCCAGGAGTATCAACGTGAACTCTCCCAAGCGCCGGCTCGTTGCCGGAGCATTTGCTCTCACTCTCGTCGCTGCAGCATGTGGCAGCGATTCCGAAGGCGGCTCAACCGAGCCCGCCACCGATTCGACCGTAGCCACAGCCGATGAGGCTGTGACTGAGACGACCGAAGCCGCAGCCGATGAGGCTGTGACTGAGACGACCGAAGCCGCAAGCGACGAGCCTGCTGCTGGCGGCACTGTCTCGGGCACCCTCATCGGTGCAGGGGCCTCATCCCAGGCTGCAGCCATGCAGGGCTGGCAG
>JBLIKS010000207.1:0-5307 GCA_047635555.1 Candidatus Azotimanducaceae bacterium | reverse complement strand
CCACGACTTTGATCGTGTCGGCCACGGGAATACCGGGCACTGCTGCGTCAGCGCCGGCTGCGACCGCAGCAATCACGCGCGCGTATAGCGCAGGCGATGCAAGGGGGCGGGCTGCATCGTGCACGCAGACGATTGTTGCGTCGTCAGGCACGGCCGCAAGACCCGCCCGGACCGACGCCGAACGCGAATTCCCACCCGCGATTGCACCCTCGGCAACGGCGTCACTCGCGGGCACAACAACCACCACACCGTCACTCATTTGCTCGGCAACGGCCTTGGAATGATCGATCACGCGACGGTCGCCGATCAGCTCGTACTGCTTCTGTTTGCCAAATCTCTGGCCATTGCCACCGCCGACGACAACAGTCCAAACTGTTTCAACATGCGGCACAGCCTCTGAGGGTAGTACCGTGACCTGCGTCATGGCTCACGAAGACATCCTCGCCCGAACCGACTTCTTTGCCGACGCGCCCCCGGAGGCGCTCGCTGCAGTGTCTGCAGCAGGCCAGGAGCGACATCTGATCCGCGGCGACGTGCTGTTCAACGAAGGCGATCCGCCCGACTCGTTGTACCTGGTGATCCGTGGCCGCATGGCCATTGCGATCGCCAACCCGATCGACCGTCGTGAGAGCGTCGTTGCGCTGATGGAGCCCGACGATCTGTTCGGCGAAATGAGCATGCTCGACAACGGCCCCCGCTCGGCCATGGCCCGTGCGCTCGAACCCACCACCGTGCTCGCCATCCCCTTCGAGCCGATTCTGGCGATGTTCGATCAGTATCCGAAGCTGCTGTGGAACGTCACCCGCATGCTCGCTCAGCGAATCCGAGTCACCGACGAAGCGCTCGCTGACTCTGTGTTCCTCGATGTCACTGGCCGCACAGCGAAGCGCCTCCTCGAACTCGCTGACGGGTCCGATCAGTTCACGCTGCCGGTCACGCAGGAAGAACTCGCCGGCATGGTCGGCGCATCGCGCGAGCGCGTCAACAAGGCGATTGCCAGCTTCATCCGCCTCGGTTGGCTCGAGCAGCAAGATCGCACCTACCGCATCACGCAGCGCGATCGCCTCGAACTCCGCGCCCGCTGAGGCCGCTCTCTGCGAAATGGAGACCGTTTCGCGCGCTGAGCAGTCAGTTTTGATCTCCATTTCGGGGACGCCACCATTTCGTATTGACATTGATCGATATGTTGATAGCATATCGATCATCATCAATACGATGACACCGTCGTTCTCTCGAAAGTGATCCCTCATGCGCTTGCAACTCGCCCTCAACGTCACCGACCTCGACGAAGCCATTGACTTCTATTCGAAAATGTTTGGCGCCAAACCTGCCAAGACCAAACCTGGCTATGCCAACTTCGCCATCGAGAACCCACCCCTGAAGCTGGTGCTGTTCGAGGTCGGGGGCGACCATCCCGAGGCTGCAGCACCCGGCGAGTTCCACCACCTCAACCACCTCGGCGTCGAGACCGAAACCGCCGACGAAGTCGTCGCAGCCGATGCCCGCATCACCGACACCGGCATCACGACCACTGGCGTCGAAGACGCAGTGTGCTGCTACGCAGAGAAGACCGAAACATGGATGCAGTCGCCTGAGGGCGCCAAGTGGGAGTGGTACGTCAAGAGCGGCGACACGGACCAAATGGAACACGCTGTCGTCGGCACCTCCCGCGTCTGCTGCGGCTGAGTCTTTCGACCGCCGCGCCACCAGCCCGCCGGGGTCAGCGATTGTCATTTCTGCAAAGCTGCACCATGAGCTTCTACGGAGATGAACAACACGCGCTGCAGGCACGCTTCGACACCAGCGACCTTGCTGCAGTGTTCGAGGCGACGATCGTCACCGACTCGATCAGCAACGATCAGCAGGCCTTCATTGAAGGTCGCGACCACTTCTTTCTGTCGAGTGTCAACGCCGATGGCTGGCCGACCGTCTCGTACAAGGGCGGCCCCGTCGGCATGGTCCGTGTGGTTGACGAGCACACCGTCGAGTTTCCCAGCTACGACGGCAACGGCATGTTCCTGTCGATGGGCAACATCGAGTCGGCTGCCAAGATTGGTCTGCTCTTCATCGACATGGTCACCCCGCAGCGACTTCGGATCCAGGCGACTGCCGAGCTGTCCGACAATCCAGACGCACTGGCGCAGTGGCCGGGCGCCCAACTGGTCGTCCGCGCCACCGTCGCCAACGTCTTCCCGAACTGCGCCCGCTACATCCACCACCACGAACGAGTGGCATCATCGAAGTACGTGCCCGACGCAGCCGGCGGTCAACCGGTCGCCACGTGGAAGCGAATCGACATGATTCAACCATTCCTGCCCGCACGCGATCAGGGGCCCGCTGCCGAGGCCGGCACGATCACGGGCGACGAATACGGCCAGCATCTCGCCAACGGCACCAGCTAAAATCTGTCACGCTTTGGTCAGACTGGAGTGCAACAACACCGCTCACAGTCGGCATCGTTTACGGTGCTGTCCATGGGCGACTTCGGGGGGAAAATTGGAACGACCGTTGCGGATTCGACACCGCACTGGCCTGCACCACCGACACCCCCGGGTGCTAAGACCAACGTGCTCATCGTGCTACTTGACGACGTCGGGTTCGCCGACTTCGGTTGCTACGGCTCCGAAATCGCGACCCCCACGATCGATCAGCTCGCCGCCAACGGCCTCCGGTACACCGGCTTCCACACCACGGCAATGTGCTCGACCACCCGCGCGGCATTGCACACCGGACGCAACCATCACGACGTCGGTATGGGCTGCCTCGCCAACTTCGACAGCGGCTACCCCGGATACCGCGGCAAAATCGCTGCCGACGCGCCAACTCTCGCCGAAGTGCTTCGGCCCCACGGATACCGCAGCTACATGGTCGGCAAGTGGCACTGCACGCCACTCACTGAAACCGGTGCGACCGGCCCGTTCGACGGCTGGCCGCTTGGTCGCGGCTTCGACCGCTTCTACGGATTTCTCGACGCAGAAACCGACCAGTACTCCCCCGAGTTGGTGCGCGATAACACCCACGTCACCGCTCCCGGCAACTATGCGTCCGGCTACCACGTCACCGAAGACCTCGCCGACCAAGCCATCACGTACCTGACCAGTCACGTAGCCGCCACACCCGACGTGCCATGGCACATGTTTCTCGCGCCCGGTGCCTGCCACGCTCCACATCAAGCACCGATCGCCCTCATCGACAAGTACGCCAAGATCTTTGCGAAAGGCTGGGATCAGACACGCTCCGACCGGATCGCTGCACAAATCGAACGCGGCATTGTTCCCGATGGCACCGAACTACCCGACCGCAACCTCGGCGTGAAAGCCTGGGACGAGCACAGCGCCGACGAACAACGTCTGTTCGCTCGGCTCGCCGGCGCCTACGCTGCGATGCTCGAACACTTCGACCAGCACCTCGGCCGGGTCATCGACACTCTCGAAGCAACCGGTCAACTCGACGACACGATTGTGATGGTGCTGTCAGACAACGGTGCCAGTCAGGAGGGCGGCCCACTCGGGTTCGTCAACGCGATGGCACCGTTCAACATGGTCAAGGAAACGATCGACGAAAAAATCGCACGGATCGACGACATCGGCGGGCCAGACACACACTCAAACTTCCCGCACGGCTGGGCAATGGCTGCCAACACACCGCTCAAGCGCTACAAGCAGAACACCCACAGCGGCGGCGTGCGCGACCCGTTCGTCATCACAGGACCCGACCGGATCGTCGACGCGTCGAACGCCGGCAAACTGCGCCACCAGTTCTGCCACGTGTCCGACCTTGCCCCCACCATCCTCGAACTGCTCGGCCTCGCCGACGCCGCTGCATCGAACGGAATGACCGGCACCAGCTTCGCTTCGTCGATCGCCGATGCCGACGCTTCGACCGGCAAGACCACGCAGTACTTCGAGATGTTCGGGCACCGCGGCGTCTGGCACGACGGCCTCAAGGCTGTGGCATACCACTGGCCTGGCACATCGTTCGACGACGACACCTGGGAGCTGTACGACCTCGCCAACGACTTCAACGAGAACCACGACCTCGCCGCCACCCGACCCGACCAGCTCGGCGAGTTGCAAGAGATGTGGTGGGCCGAGGCACGCAGCAATCAGGTCCTCCCACTCGATGATCGTTTCGGTGAACGCTTTGCCGAGAACGCCGAACGCCATGCCGGCAGCCGCACGAACTTCACGTTCTGGTCGGGCATGGGTCACGTGCCGTCCGATGTCGCACCCGACCTGCGAAGCCGCAGCTACGAAATCACCGCGCACGTCAACACGTCCGGAAACGTCGGGAACGCAGATGGCGTACTGATCGCCCACGGCGATGCCACGTGCGGCTACTCACTGTTCGTCCGTGATGGGCACCTCGTGCACGATCTGAACATCGGTGGCACCCATCAGGTCGTCACGTCTGACCGCCGGATTCCCCGAAACGCGACGACGCTCGGGTTCACGATGCAACGCACTGGCGAGGGGCCGTTCCCCCACGGCGTTGGCACGTTGGTGATCGACGGTGAGCCTGCCGGCTCGATGGAGACCGACCAGATTTTCTGGCTCATGATCTCCTGGTCGGGCCTCGACATCGGCCTCGACCGAGGCACCACCGTTGCTGACTATGACGGCACAGGCCAGTTCATGGGCCCCAACAATTACACCGGCGAACTTGTCCGCGTCAGCGTCGACCTCGCCATGGACCAGGATGTCGACCACGAAGCCGCCGGCGAAACCGACCTGGGTCGGGAATGATCCGCTGACGCCAGCCAGCCACTCGCCGCTCCAGTCCATAAGTCACCTGTTTCTGGTCGAGAACGGCAGGCACTCTCGGACAGACCATCCCTAGGATCTGGACTCGTGTCGTCAGAAATTGGACGCCTCGGACGATGAGTAGATGCATGAGCAGATGCATGAGCAGATGATGGACCAGCAACGGAGCAAGCAATGACCGCAGCAATCGAAGCACACAACCTCCGCCGCGCGTTCGGCGAAAACGAGGCCGTTGCTGGCGTCGACCTCGCCGTTCAACCGGGCGAAATCTACGGCTTTCTCGGGCCAAACGGCGCTGGCAAGTCGACCATGGTCAAAATGCTCTGCACTCTGTTGACGCCCACCTCGGGCCGGGCAACGGTTGCCGGGTTCGACGTCGCGTCCCAGGCCGGCGACATTCGGCTGCGCATCGGTGTTGCACTCCAAGACTCCTCAATCGACGGTAAGCAGTCGGGCCGCGAAATGCTGCACCTTCAGGGCGAGTTGTACGGGCTGTCAAAGTCCGACATTAAGCAACGCATGGGCGACGTGATCGGCCTTGTCG